>JANYHZ010000018.1 GCA_025362135.1 Betaproteobacteria bacterium
AACAAATGAGCAGCTTGTCTACGAAATGGTTCGCTGGTTCGATAAATACGTGAAAAATGCGCCATCGCGCGCAACGGCTGGAGTTCGTTAAAACACAGAGATTTGCAACGACGGTCTCAATTCGGCCAGAAGCGGACATAGAATTTTCTCGGTAGCGGACCTTCAAAGACCCTGACGGGCGTTGAAGATCAACTTACCTATACGCGCCTCGTCGATGAAAACTGCGCGGTTGAGGAACGAATATCGACCGTGTTTTCAATCAATCAGCTCGCACAGGTTGCACCGAAGCGGGTGGCGGTGCATCAGCCAGACCCGTCACCAGACGTTTTTTGAATCGCGCGATGAATCGCCACAGCGGCGCTCCGTCAATAACATTATGATCTGCCGAAAAATTAAGCTGCAACACCTCCCGCTCGACGGCATTTCCTTCTACCAGTACGACTCTATTTGACGTGGCGGCTATGATCAACGTCAGTGTCATTGGCGAAATGCTCCAGCCGATGAGGCGTCCGTCTGATTTCATGGGAAGCGACGTCAACGCGACAGTACCGGCCACGGCTTTGAACAGTCGGGGATCGCGCCGGATAAAATACCAGACTATTTTTCGAACCATTCTGGGCAGGGAATAAAACTGCGACTCAAGCGCTGAAACCGGCCCACGGCCGGTATGCAGCGGCTTTCGATTTGCCTCCTTAATCGCTGCGTCTATCTCCACAAGCCCCTTTCTGTTGGCTGCTTGAATAACGAAAGGCACAGGAAGCCGCGTCCCATCAATTTTGCGTTCGGTCATGATGGACAGATCGACGTCGTCGAACACAATCAGTTGACGCTTCGAATTGAGATAGCCCTGCATCTCTGGCTGGGCGGCAACGCTGTCAGCCAGGACCTTTGCGATGTAGGTGGTGAGAGTCACATGTATCCCGGATTGGACGGAATATTTTTCCATTTGGGTGTGGATTCCGGCCAACTCCACATCAAACGAGACATGGATCATGTCCTTTCTGCGCGCCTCATCCATGATGTCCCAGATCATGTGGCGCATTCTGGGCATGTCAACAGTGCGATAGCCCGTGCGCGGCAGGAGCTTCCTGTCTTTCAACAGTGCGACCCCCAGCGGCGAAGATTTCATTTTCAGTAGCAGCGAGATCATGGCGGTCGCGGGGATAGAATATGTAGTGGCATGCAACACTCGACTGAAGCCAATCGTCGGCTGGTGGAGCGGCAAATTACGATTTGAGTTTGACGGATGTGGATTGGAAACGCAAACGCATCAACAGCAAACGAAGTGGGAGAAGTCTTGGCAAGCCACCCTGAGACAGTACTTGTTTCGACAGTCGCCGTTTGTGGCCGCATGAAGTCGCCGCGTCACGCGTGACTGGAGTCGGTTAATGGTGCAAACGATTTTGCGGCGGATGTTGCTGGCGGAGGTACTGCTAAATGTAGTGCTGGTCTGCTTGCTGATCGGCATTGACGCGAGCTGGTTGAAGATTGTCGGTGTAGTGGCTTTGCTGGCGCTTTTGTGGCGACTCTATCTGACCACAGTGAGCCACGTATTGGCATGGCTGCCGAGCAGGGGTCAGACAGTCCGTGCGCGGGACTGGGGCGGCGCAACCAAGGCGCTGTGCAGGGAGTTCATTGCTCGCCAAATCTGCTTTGGCTGGAGTCAGGCATTCCCACACCTTGCGTTGGGAAGGGAGCCATGCGGCGGTCCCGACGGGGTGCCGATCCTGCTCGTGCATGGCCATTTCAGCAATCGTGGACTCTGGGTGAAATTTCGCCAGCGTATCGCGGCCGTGGGCATCGGGCCCGTTTACACAATTTCATTGACGCCCTACTTTGGCGATCTCGACGAGTTTGCAGCGCAGTTGGCTGCACGCATCGAGACTATCTGCGCAGAAACGGGCGCTACCCAGGTGACGCTCATCGGCCACAGCATGGGTGGACTGGTGTGCCGACGATATCTGACGATGCATTCGGGATCGCGCATCGCCAAACTCGTGACTCTCGGCACTCCGCATCACGGCTCGTACTACTCGCGTTGGCTATTGGGCAAGAACGCTAAACAGATGCGTATCGGCAGCGACTGGCTGGATAGCCTCGCTCGCGCTGAGGCTCCAACGCAGCGGCCTCCGACGCTTTGCCTCTACAGCCTATTCGATGAAATCATCTCCCCGCCGGAATCAGGCATTCTCGTAGGGGCGCGAAACGTCCCGATAACTGCTGTAGGCCATTTCGGCCTGGTCTTCTCCGAAGTCGCGGCAAGCGAGGTAATCCGGTTCTTGACTGAGTTTGACGGTCGCAGCACGCATGGATCGTCCCGCGCCGAGGTTGCTAGGCTGCGCCGATAACCGGACTATTCTTCCGGCGGAAAAAGGAGGAATCCTGGATCCGGCTTTTATTCGATTGAATTCACCTGGGCTTCTGAAATCCCAATATCTGATAGCGAACCAGGCCGAGTCGGCCCGCAAGCTTCAGACCGTGAATGCCCAAGTCGCTGCGGCTTAACTTCCCGTTGGTCCGTTGTATTTTCAGCGCCAGCAGAAAAGCATAAGTCGGAATGGTGTTTGCTGTGATGTCTTTCTTGAACGTGAAGGCAAAGCCGCTCTCTTCGGCAAGTCTCTGATAGCCACTCATTGTGCACACTTGACAGTGCCCGAATAATTGCCGCGTGGGACTGGCGCTTGCGCCCAGTTGCGCAATATTGGCGTACCAGGCGGCGGGGAGCATATCCGACAGTGCCAGGTACCCGCCCGGTTTCAAGACGCGGAATGCCTCATCGAAGAAGCGGCGGCGATCAGAAAAATGAAAAATACACTCTACCGCGAGCACGCGATCAAATGCTTCGTCAGCAATCGGAAGAGCACAGGCGTCACCTTGCTTGAACTCGATGCGGTTGCCATTTTGGGCTGCAACTTTCAGGCGCGCTCGTTCTAACTGGCGTTCGTCGATATTGACGCCCACAAGATTCAGATCAGAGAAATTCTCATTGAGGCTGGCAATGGTGCCGCCAAATCCACAGCCTACATCGAGAATCTGCTGTCCATCGGCCATATTGGCAGCGCCATACACTTGTTGGCTCAGGGCTTCAGCGGCCAGCGCATAGTCCTCGGCAGTTGGAACGGCACGCGAGGGATCTGCCCAATAGCCCCAGTGAACGTGCCGTCCGAATGCGATTTCAAATTCGGGATCGTTTTTCGCCAGCCGTTCCAACACCAGATCAAAATAAGGAAGATTGATACTCACAGGGAACTCATGCCGTTGTCGCCCCCAGCTTGCCTACGGACGAGCGAATAGGGTGCAAACGCGCTTCATTGTTGCGCAGCCACGCTTCCATAAGTGCGCGATTGTCTCTTTGCCAGGGATGAAAACCCGGGCGCAGGTAGTCCATCACTGCGGCAAAGGCAAATCCCACCGGGCCCCGCAATGCGAACGAGGCGTGTTTTAACGAGACGGTAGCACCACGTTTCTGTGGTCTTAGTTCGCGGTCCTTACGGAGGAGGTAAAGATAGGCGCGCATGAAGAAGAGGAAGTAGAACGTGAACGAAACAGCGATGAACATACTTGCACGCCGAAGCCAACCGCCGCCAGCCGCCACATAGAGATCGAAACAAACGGCCTTGTGCTCTGTTTCCTCGGCCGCGTGCCAACCCCAGAACAGGGCCATATCCGGTGCCGTTTTCATCCATTTTGATTGTGAGTTCAGCAAGTGTTCGGCCAGAATTGCGGTGTAGTGCTCATAGGCGCAAACGGCGGCAAGATTTGTGAGCGGCGAGAGAAGTCGCCTGCCCATTTTTATCATCCAGACAATTGAAGGCTCAACAATATTTTCGAATCCTTGCTTCGCCAGGCCCTCATTGTAGAGGCGATGCTGTGCGGCATGCATCGATTCCTGCACCGTGAAATCGAACACTTCGTGTGCAAGTCGTGGGTCATTCGATAAATCAGTGTCCTTTGCTACCTCGCGGGCCGTCTCGTGGAAATACTGTTCACCGACCGGCAACATGAATGACAGCGCGTTGAACCAATGGGTGATGGCCCGGCTTCCATTGCACCAATAGGGATCGAAGCCGTTGGACCAGTCGATATCGGGGATGCGGGGCTGAATGGTGGACATGTATGGGGCGTGTCCCGTGGAATCGGGATTTGCTGGTCGTTTGGAAACGCCTCTATTTTGCCGGTTATTGCCTCTCAGCGACAGGCGCTGAGATGCAAACTGTGGAAAGACATTTCCGAACTCGAAGAAGGCCGCTGCAAGGCGGCTGGCTCGGATTGTCGCGGGCCTGTCAATCTTGCTTCTTTGGGTCCCTGGCAACTGCTGCGGAAAATGTGAATCGGATTTTCCAGGTATTGCCATTTCAGATTGCTTGTTTTAGTTGTGGTCGTGATCGCTCTTTCAACTACAGCGTTCTTCGAATCATAAATAATGCACGGGAAACGTCCGGAGTGGGTCGGGCGTTATCTTCCGGTAAATCGCCGCATGGCGGTCCGTGATCGATGGCTGCGCTCGTGCCCGCGACGCGGCCGCGCAAACCCGGCTTCGATTGGTGACGCGTCTGGCCCGGGCTTAGTGCACGACAAGGATCTGTAAATTGGCTGAAAGTAATGCTACTACCACCATTAGGAGTTGATCATGGAAGAGGCCTGTAAAGCCACCCGCGCAGCACCAAGGAACAAAGGAAAGCTTGTCGGGCAAAAGAGTCCGTTCATGCTCAAGGAAATTTGGGCCATTCGGGTCCGCCTGCAGTTAGAAAAACGAATCCGGGAGCTCGCCCTATTTGACCTGGGCATTGATAGCAAACTCCGCGCCTTTGATTTGGTGAAACTCCGTGTTCGCGACATTTGCCTTGGTGATCGCGTCGCGAGTCGAACGATCGTGATGCGGC
>JANYHZ010000040.1 GCA_025362135.1 Betaproteobacteria bacterium
CGATCCAAAGGACGGTTGGGTCGCCCTACTGGGCGCAAAGTTGCAATCGCAGGGCATCGCGGTCGTCAATGCCAGTGTCAGCGGCGAAACCACCCGTGGCGGACTCAGTCGCATCGGCGCAGATTTGGCCAGACTAAGTCCGACGATCGTTGTGTTGGCGCTCGGTGCAAACGATGGTCTGCGCGGACTGCCAAATTCCGATACCCGCAAAAATCTGGAGGCGATCATCAACGCCACACGCGCTGCCCGTGCCAGGGTGGTGCTCGTGGGTGTGCAGATTCCACCGAACTACGGGCTTGAATACTCGCGACAGTTCCGCGAGCTGTACGCGGAACTAGCTGGTAAATACAAACTGCCGTTTGTGCCTTTCCTGCTTGAAGGTTTTGCTGACAAACTCGAACTCTTTCAGGCTGATCGCCTCCACCCCACTGCCGCCGCACAACCCAAAATTCTAGACAACGTGACGCCTGCGTTGTGGCAAGCCATCGCAAAGACCAGCGCGGCATCACGCCGATGAGCGTAGCGATGAATGCGCCAGAACGCCATCATGGCGCGCAGGCAGGCACGCAAAAACTGCCACTGACTCTAGACGCGCTTGCTGGTTTTGATACGATCATCGACGTTAGGAGCCCAAGCGAATTCGCCCTCGACCATATTCCAGGTGCGGCAAACTATCCCGTCTTGAGTGACACCGAACGCATTGAGGTTGGCACCATCTACAAGCAGGTATCCGCGTTTGACGCCAAGAAGGTCGGCGCGGCCATGGTGGCGAGGAATATTGCGGCGCATATCGACGCCGCATTTCGCGACAAGCCGAAGAGTTGGAGACCACTGATTTACTGCTGGCGCGGCGGTGCCCGCTCCGGTGCGATGGCTCATGTTCTACGCAGCATCGGCTGGGCCGCCCTTCAGCTCGAAGGCGGCTACAAGAGCTGGAGAGGCCAAGTCATCCACGATTTGGCTACGTTACCAGCCCAATTTCGCTACAACGTGATCTGTGGGCGCACGGGTTCCGGCAAGAGCCGTTTGCTTGAAGCGTTGGCCAATTCCGGTGCGCAGGTATTAGACCTGGAGAAACTGGCTGCGCATAAGGGCTCGGTACTTGGCGATCTGCCAGACGAGCCACAGCCAGCTCAGAAATTCTTTGAAAGCCGCATCTGGACGGAACTGTCAGGATTCGACCCCGCGCGACCGGTCTACATTGAAGCCGAGAGCAAGAAAATCGGGAGCTTGCGTGTCCCCCAACCACTAATCGAGCAAATGTGGCAGGGACAATGTTTCGAGGTCGTTACCCCTGCGTTGTTGAGGGCGCGTCTGCTGCGGGAAGAATACGCGCACCTGATCAAAAACCGCGATCTACTTTTCCACAAGCTCGATTGCCTGAAATCGCTACACCCGATCACACAGATTGATTCCTGGAAGCGGCTGGCTCACAACGCGAAATGGGATGATTTTGTCGCAGACATGCTGGCCAATCACTACGATCCGGCGTACGAACGATCCATGTTCACCAATTACGTCAATGCACGCAACGCAGTCGCACTACAGGCTATCGACATTTCGTCGAACGGTTTTATGTCGTTGATCGCGTCGCTTCCTCGATAGTTAAAGATTGTGAAATACCTCACATCGGCGTGACCATTCAGTTAAACTCTTTGAAAACAGTGCCTAACCGCTGAAACCTGATTTCGATTCTAAGTAATTTCCACCCGCGTCCAGAATTGCAAGAATGCAAAACCGCCCGACCAAAATCGGCAAGTACAACATCCTGTCCGAATTGGGCCGAGGCGCGACTGCGGTCGTCTATTTGGGTGAAGACCAGTTCAATGATCGCAAGGTAGCAATAAAGTTAGTTACGCCTGATGAAGGCATGGGTGCGGAAGAGGCACGTCGCTTCGAAAAGTTGTTTCTCAATGAAGCGGCAATGGTCGGCAAGATGTCGCACCCAAATATCGTCGGTGTCTATGACGCAGTAATCGAAGGCGAAAATCGTTACATCGTCATGGAGTATGTTGGCGGTGGCTCGCTCAAGAAATTCTGTACCGAGACCAATTTGCTGCCTGTCCGCCAGGCAGTGTTGATCATATTCAAGGCCTGCCGCGCGCTTGACTACGCATTCCAGAACGGCGTGATACACCGCGATATCAAATCAGCTAACATCCTGCTTTCCGAACGTGATGACATCAAGATTTCGGACTTCGGCACGGCACAAATTTCGCAGGCAACTCATACTCAGATTGATGGTTTCGTCGGCTCCCCTGCCTATATGGCACCCGAACAAATCAATGAAGAGCCGCCGTCCGCGCAGACCGATATCTATTCGCTCGGCGTAACAATGTACGAATTGCTCGCCGGACGTCTGCCTTTCCAGGCCTCCAATTCGGTGGCAATGATCAACAAAATCCTCAACGACACCGCGACGCCGCTGAAGAGTATCCGCCCCGATATCCCCGACGAGTTGGTTGCCATCGTCGAAAAGGCAATGGCACGCGATCCCTCCAAACGCTACCCCGCCTGGTATGCCATGGCACGGGACCTCGCCGACACTTTCCCCCAGCTGGAAAAGTACTCCTTCGAAATTTCGTCGGCAGAAAAATTTAATTCGCTGAGAAAACTCGATTTCTTCCGCGATTTTCGCGATTCCGAGCTTTGGGAAGTGCTCCGGGGTGCAGTCTGGGAAAACCATTCGCGCGAACAGAGTTTGCTGCTCGAAGGCGATGTTGGCCACGCGTTCTTTATTATCGTTTCCGGCCAGGTGAAGGTAATCAAAGACGATAAGCTTCTGAATGTATTGAAAGACGGGGACTGTTTCGGCGAAATGGCCTACCTCTCCGGCGACAAGGCTCGACGTACTGCGTCAATCATTGCGGTTTCCGAGGTTCAATTGCTGCGCATTCAGGATGTCCAGTTAGAGCAGCTATCGGACGCCTGCCAATTGCGCTTTAATCGACAGTTTCTGAAGACCCTCATCGAGCGCCTTGCATGGACCAGCAACGTATTGGCACAGGTCAAGAAATAGCTGTCCGGGCGGAACTTGCACTTGTTCGCAATCTGAACACGCGGTTAATACGCTCCCGAACTGGTTTCTGAACGTACAATAGTTTTTTTTGATCCGTAGTCAGACCATCGAATTCCGGATAGCGCTTTTGCGCCGACCGCGTACCATCAGGATGAACCAACCATGCAAATATCTCAAGGCTTGTCGATCAAAAACACCCTCGCGTTGTTCGCGGGAATCGTCGGCGTGATTTTTATCGTCGTTGGTGTCATTGCTTATTACGCAGTCGATTCCTTCCAGGGTACGCTGGAAAAATCAACGTCAAACGCGACTCTGCTGCGTGCCACCGGCGGTGCCCATCAGATGCACGATGCAATACGGGCGGACGTCGTCACTTTCCTGCTCGCGTTTGAGCGTGGTGAATCAGAATGGATGGAACGTACGGAGAAGGCATTGACCAGCCACAAAAAGGAATTTGTATCGGCATTGGACCAACTTGACGGTGTCAAGAGCGCATCGCCAGATGCCCGTCGCGCGATTGAAACGTTGAAGCCCGCCATAGCCGCGTACATCGCGGAGTCTGATCGTATGGTCCTCACGGCCAAGGCCAATCTGATCGGGGCGATTGCGCAGATTCCCGATTTTGAAAAATCGTTCAAGCTGACGGCGACGCAGTTGGACAATCTCACCGCGCAGGCCCAGAGGGACAATACTGCGTTCTCCAGCGACAGCCAATCCCTGGCGCGCAATACTGCAGCACTCGTTTTTACAGCGGTGTTGGTGGGCCTGATCGTGCTGTGCCTGGTTTCATTGTGGACCTATGGAGTTATTTCCAAGCCGATCACACAGGTGCTCCGAGCTACCGAGGATTTGCGAACCGGTCAGGGCGACCTTACGCGTAAGCTTCCGACCATGTCAGGCGAGTTTGGCAGGGTCTCGGTATCCATGAACGCCTTCATCAGCCAACTGCACGACCTTGTTGCACAGGTCGCCATCAATGCAGGTGAGATCGCCAATGCGGCCAGGCAGATCAGCGCGGGCAATACCGATCTTTCCGCGCGCACCGAAGAGCAGGCTTCCACGTTGGAGCAGACGGCATCGAGTATGGAAGAGTTCACGTCGACAATCCGCCAGAATGCCGAGAATACCAAGCTTGCCAACGGCCTCGCGTTGAGTGCGTCGGACGCCGCCCGCAAGGGCGGTAGTGTCGCCGTCAAGGCGGTTGAAAAAATGGCTGCGATCAATTCGAGCTCACGCAAGATCGGCGAGATCATCAGCGTCATCGATTCGATTGCATTCCAGACAAATATTCTTGCGTTAAACGCCGCAGTGGAAGCCGCCCGGGCGGGCGAGCAAGGCCGCGGATTTGCTGTGGTCGCCGCAGAAGTGCGCGCGCTGGCGCAGCGTAGTGCCGCTGCAGCCAAGGAAATCAAGGAGCTCATTCACAACACGGTGGACCAGGTCAGCGAAGGCACGCAACTAGTCAACGAGGCAGGCAATTCCATGCAGGGCATCGTCGTCGGTATTCAGCAGGTCACCGAGATCATCAACGAAATTTCGGTGGCTTCCCACGAACAGGCAACCGGCATTGATCAGGTCAACCTCGCCATCATCCAGATGGAAGACG
>JANYHZ010000063.1 GCA_025362135.1 Betaproteobacteria bacterium
TTGGCGCGCTCGCGCGAAAGTTTGGTCGCCCCGTGGCCATCTTCGATGGCCTCGATTGCAACGGTGACGAAGTCGCCGACTTTGACTTCAAGCTCGCCTTTGTCATTCTTGAATTCTTCAACCGGGATCACGGACTCGGACTTCAAGCCGGCGTTGACCACCACGATATTTCGATCAACGAGCACTACTTCAGCTGTGATCATTTCGCCGACGCGCATTTCCTGACGGGTCAGGCTTTCCTCAAACAGGGCGGCAAAGCTATCCATGGAGGGCGGGGCAGATTTAGAAGGTTGGGCGGATGCGGACATAGGACTGCACTTTCGGGTTAGGCCACGGTCAGGCGACTGTGGCGGTTGATCAACGTTAATCCCTCAGGAGGACCAACACCGGTAAAGCAACTGGCTGGGAAGCGCAGCACGACAGGCAAAATACCGCCTGAATTCAAGACCCTACTGACTTTTGAGCTAAACCGAGGATTTTTTTCACCGCCTGGTCTGCGGAAATCTCAGTTGTATCAATTAGATAGGCATCCGGATAGTGCTTTAAAGGCGCAACCGGGCGATTCATATCTCGCTCATCCCGGGCACGCAATTCCTTCACAACGTCGTCCATTATTGCAGACATTCCTTTTTCTTTCAACTGCTTAGTGCGTCTCACAGCCCTCGCCTCGGCAGTAGCGGTTAGGTATACCTTCAATGTGGCGTCGGGAAATACGACAGAACCCATATCCCGCCCGTCGGCCACCAATCCGGGAGCAACACGAAAGTCGCGCTGTAGAGTCAAAAGCGCATCGCGTACCATAGGCAAGGCCGCCACAAGGGACGCGTTTTGACTAGCCAATTCGGTACGGATTTCGTCTCCGACGTCGCAACCATCGAGCAGCGTTTTGCCACCCTGAAAGTCGATCTGCATATTTGTGGCGACCCGCGCCAAGTCTGGTGCATTCGCTAAATCGATACCTTGTCGCAATGCGGCGAGCGCAGTGAGCCGGTACAGCGAACCACTATCCAGATAGTGAAATCCGAGGCTATCTGCGACCCGCTGCGCGACCGTGCCTTTGCCAGACGCGGTTGGGCCATCAATGGCAATAACGGGTACCGCAGTTTGGCTCATGAGGCGATTTTCTTCAATTCATCGAAGTACGACGGGAAAGTCTTCGACACGCAATCTGGGTCATTGATGCGTACCGAGACACCTGCCAGCGAAACGAGAGAAAAACACATCGCCATGCGGTGGTCGTCATAGGTATCGATAGCCACGTCCGGTTTCATTGCAAGCGGCGGGGTGACACGAATATAATCCGCGCCTTCCTCGACCACGGCACCGAGTTTGCGCAATTCAATTGCCATCGCGGCAATGCGATCCGTTTCCTTTACGCGCCAGCTGGCAATATTGCGAATTGTCGTAGTGCCTTCGGCAAACAATGCACACATCGCGATGGACATCGCGGCGTCCGGAATGTGATTCAAATCGGCGTCAATGGCTTTCAATTTCCCGGACACTGGCGCGGACGCCTCGATCCAGCTTTCGCCCATCGTTACCTTCGCACCCATCTCGTCGAGCACATTTACAAATTGCGTATCTCCCTGGATGCTGCGCTTGCCGACGCCCTCTACGCGTACCGGTCCACCGCCAATGGCTCCAGCGGCGAGAAAGTAAGATGCACTGGAAGCATCACCCTCGACGGAAATGATATTGCCAATCGGCGGGTGATACTCCGCGTCGCCCGCTATCACAAACGCCCGCCAGCCCGTGCGTTCAACAACGACACCGAAACGCGCCATCAGATTCAGGGTGATCTCGACATAGGGCTTAGAAATGAGCTCCCCAATGACCTCGACGCGCACGGCTAGTCCGGTCTGCCGAGTCAGAATTGGAAGGGATATCAACAGCGCAGAGAGGAACTGACTGGACACATCACCGCGAACGTTTACGCAATCACACGTCACTTGCTTGCGGGAACGAATTTCCAGCGGGGGAAATCCGGCTTCTCCCAGGTATCTTATGTCCGCGCCAAGCAATCGCATGGCATCAACGAGATCACCGATGGGGCGCTCATGCATGCGCGGTACGCCCGAAAGCCGGAAACAGCTGCCGGGTCGCGCGAGCAGCGACAACGCAGCCGTCAGAGGTCGGAAAGCCGTTCCCGCGTTGCCGAGAAAAAGATCCGCCTCCAATATGGAAAATGCAGTGTCGCCATCGATAGCAAACTCCCCATCGACAGGATTGAAAGCCTCCACACCGACGCCGAGTTGACGCAGTGCGTTGATCATCACATCGGTGTCATCGGATTTAAGCAAACCCTTGACAAGTGTTTTTTCGTTGCACAAGGCAGCCAGCAAAAGCGTCCGATTGGAAATACTCTTCGAGCCCGGCAAGTTCACCGACCCTGCAGCATATCGGTACGGACCCACGTCCAGATATTGCGCACGCGTGCTCACACCGCTTCTCCGCGAAAACCATCAAGATCGCCCGCCATCCAGCGATCACGGGCCTGCTTTGCGCGCGCCATCATCGCTTCAAGTGCATCCGCGTCACTGGACTCCAAGGCACACCTCAATTCGGCTATGCGAGTTTCATAGGCAGTGAGCTCGCGCAACAGCGAATCGCGATTATTGAGCGCAATATCGCGCCACATTTCCGGACTCGATCCGGCGATGCGTGTGAAATCGCGAAAGCCGCTTGCTGCGAATGAAAATAGTGTTCTTGCGTTTGGGCGCGCCGCCAGTTCATCGACCAGTGCGAAGGCCAGCAGATGCGGTAGATGACTCACTGCCGCGAAGACGCCGTCGTGCACTTCAGCGGGCATCTCGACCACCCTTGCACCGCACGAATGCCATAGAGAACTCACCCATTCAATCGCCTGCGCCGTGTTCTCAGGTATCGGTGTCAGCACGACATTTTTGCCCTCAAATAATTCTCGATCTGCACATGCCACGCCGCCATGCTCACGACCGGCAATCGGATGACCGGGTACAAACTGCGAAATCTTTTCGCCCAACGCGATACGCGCTGCCGCGATCACATCCTGCTTCGTGCTACCCATATCGGTGATTACCGTTTCAGGTTTCAGGGTTGACGCAATCTGGGCGAGCACCAAAGGCATTTGCCGCACGGGCACCGCAAGAAGAATTACGTCGCAGCTTGCAGTTGCTTCGGCAGATGCTGCTTCGTCAATGACGCCCAACTGCAACGCAACCTCGAGAGCTCCAGCATCGCGATCAACACCAATCACGTGTACGTCACCGCGCCCGCGTCGCAACGCGAGTGCAAATGAGCCGCCGATCAAGCCAACGCCGATAATTGCTATTTTCATATGCAATATTAAAACACTAGCACCGGCGCGGCTTGCAGACTAAAACTATCCGAAGAGGCGCGTCAATGCTGGTTCTATGTGAGTTATTTCTCTTGCGCTCTTGCGATGTCCAGCGCCGCCAGAAAACGCCGGTTCTGTGCTTCCGTGCCGATGGTCACGCGCAAATAATCCGGCAAGCCGTAGCCCGCGATCGGTCGCACGATGACCCCCTGCCTCAGCAATGCTTCAAACACGCGTTTCGTGCTTTCGACCTTGAATGTGATGAAGTTGCCGAATGCCGGAATGGTTTCAAGATCGCGTTTGGCGAATTCGATTTTGAGCAACGACAAACCCGCATCATTAACACGGCGGCTTTCTGCAATGAAGGCATCATCGCCAAGTGCTGCGACCGCGGCTACCATCGCAAGATGATTCACATTAAACGGTTGCCGCACGCGATTCATCAAATCGATCAGTTGCGGATGCGCCAGGCCGAAGCCCATGCGTAGCCCCGCCAAGCCATACGCTTTCGATAAGGTGTGTGAAACGACGATATTCGGAAATTCTGCCAGCCACGGCGCGCTATCGTAAGCATCGGAGTCTTTGAGGTATTCGCCGTACGCTTCGTCGAGTACCACAAGCACATTTTGTGGCACCTTTTTTACGAACGCACACAATGCTGGTCCAGGTATGAATGTGCCAGTCGGATTATTTGGGTTCGCCAGAAAAATCATTTTGGTATCCGCGCGAATCGCTGCCAGCATCGCGTCAAGATCGTTGCCAAAGTTTTTGGCGGCCACCTCAATGCCATGCGCGCCAACCGCTTGCGTAGCCAGCGGATACACGGCAAATGCGTGTTGAGAGTACACAGCGGAATCACCCGCGCGCATAAACGTGCGCGCAGCAAGTTCGAGAATGTCGTTCGAACCGTTGCCCAGAATCACTTGTTCCGGCGATACCGCGTATTTTTTGGAGATCGCCGCCTTCAATGCGAATCCGCCACCGTCCGGATACATGGCCAAATCGCCGAGCGCTGTGTGAATGGCGGCGATTGCTTTCGGGCTGGCACCAAGCGGGTTTTCGTTGGATGCCAGTTTGACGATGTCCGTTTCCCGCATGCCTAGTTCGCGTGCAACATCGGAGATAGGCTTGCCGGGCTGGTACGCGGCAATGCTACGAATGTAGTGCGGCGCAAGTTTTGCTAACGCTTCAGGGGAAATGGTGTTTGTCATTAT
The DNA here is from genome assembly GCA_025362135.1 of Betaproteobacteria bacterium. Classification (GTDB taxonomy): domain Bacteria; phylum Pseudomonadota; class Gammaproteobacteria; order Burkholderiales; family Usitatibacteraceae; genus UKL13-2. Next base: position 4,531 of record JANYHZ010000063.1, read on the forward strand.
CGCGTACGAGGTGATTTTTGTATTGATGGACCCAATTCACGCAGAATCAATTCTCTGCGTTGAATGGCAGCGGAAAGTGCATCAGAGGACGGCAGCAGGGTAGGAGCCGAGCACCTTCACGTATCCGGCAATGCTGCGCACTTCCGTCAGCGCCTCGACAACGTTGGCATCGTCCTGATGTCCGTCGATATCGACAAAAAACAGGTACTCCCACATCGCCACCTTCGAGGGCCGTGATTCGAACTTGCTCATCGATACGCCCCGTTTGGCAAACGGCGTCAGCATCTCGTACACGGCACCGGCACGATTGGCCGCCGACAAAACCAGTGATGTTTTGTCTTTGCCCGTGGTTGAAGGCTTGGGCTCGTAATTGCCCAGCACCAGAAATCGTGTGGTGTTGTTCGGCTCATCCTCGATGTTGGATGCGAGCAAGGTCAAGCCATAGTGTTCTGCCGCCATTTCGCCGGCCACTGCGGCTGAAAGCGGCTCAATCGAAGCCCGTCGTGCTGCCTCTGAATTGGACGACACCGCCACGCGTTCGGCATGCGGCATATTGGCGTTCAGCCATTCGTGGCATTGCGCCAAAGACTGGCCGTGCGAGAAAACACGTTGTATGACATTCAGTTCCGATCGCGAACGCGCCATCAGGTGGTGGTGAATTCTCAACAGCACTTCGCCGCAGGTCTTCAGCGTGGTCTGCGGCATCAAGTCCAGGGACCGACCGACCGCACCTTCCGTGGAATTCTCGACGGGCACCACGCCGAAATCTGCAGCACCAGATTCCACACTACGATAGACCTCGTCGATGGATGGCTGGGGAATCGTTTCGGCGCCCTCGCCGAACTGCTTTAACGCGGCGCGCTCACTGAAGGTGCCTTGCGGCCCGAGGTACGAGACCGTGATGGGCCGCTCCAGCGCCAGACAAGCCGACATGATCTCGCGAAACAGGCGCGCCGCAACTTCATCCGGCAGTGGACCTTCATTGATTTCGATGATACGGCGCAATACTTCCGCTTCGCGCTCCGGTCGGTAGGCTTGCCCGACTTTCAGGGACCCAACTCTGCGCGCCAGGGTCGCGCGCGCATTCAAACGTGCCAGGAGTTCGACGTCCAGCGCGTCAATTTCAGATCGAAGTTTGGTGATGTCGTCGGACATTGGGGTGGTTTTCTGTCGCTCGCTATCCACCACGAAACGACGCTGACGGTGAATACTCGCATAGACGAAGCAAGCCTGATTTTACCCGTTACGCCGCGCAAAATCCTGCATGAATTCGGTCAGCGCCTTGACCCCGTCAATCGGCATTGCATTGTAGATCGAGGCACGGATGCCGCCGATCACTTTGTGGCCCTTGAGGCCCGCGAGCCCGGCGTTGTGCGCACCTTCAAGGAATTTTGCATTCAACGAATCTTGCCCCAGAAAAAACGGCACATTCATACGCGAACGATCATCGACCATGACCTTGTTGCAATAGAAGCCGCTCGAATCGTCGATGCAGCGATAGAGCATTTTCGCTTTCTCGGTGTTCAGCTTCTCGATGCCCGCGAGGCCACCCTGTGCTTTCAGCCACTTGAAGGTGAGCCCTGCCAGATGGACAGCAAACGTCGGAGGCGTATTGAGCATCCAGCCATTTGCAGCTTGCTGCGTGTAGTCGAATACAGAAGGTGTGAACGCATGCGCGCCGCCGAGAAGATCATCCCGCACAATCACAAAAGTAAGCCCGGAAGGCCCGATATTTTTTTGCGCACCGCCGTAAATGCATCCGTAACTGGCAACATCCATCGGTCGCGACAGGATGTGTGACGACGCATCCGCTACCAGCGGAACGTCATCATCGATCTGTGGCGTCCAGAAATACTCGACACCATGGATGGTCTCGTTGGTGCAAATATGCCGGAAAGCCGCGTCACTGTTGGGTTTCCAGACGGCCTGCTTCGGTATATACGTGAAATTCTTGTCCTCGCTTGATGCGATCACGCTTACTTCACAGTATTTGCCCGCTTCCTTGATTGCGCCAGCCGACCAGTGGCCGGTGTTGACGTAATCCGCCTTGGCCCTCCCGCGCAACAGATTCAGTGGCACCAGTGAAAACTCACCTTTACCACCGCCTTGCAGGAACAGAATTTTGTAGTTGACCGGTATCGCCAGCAGTTCGCGGAAGTCACCTTCTGCCTCAGCGGCGACTTCCATGAATACCTTGCCGCGATGGCTCATTTCCATCACCGACATGCCGGTGCCGCGAAAATCCAGCAGTTCTTCCTGCGCTTTTGTCAGTACCTCAAGCGGGATCGCAGCCGGGCCTGCGGAGAAATTGAATACGCGACTCATTCTGCTTCGTCGTCGTCGCTTTCAACAATCTTCTGCAATCCCGACAATTTGGAACCTTCATCCAGATTGATCAGGGTCACACCCTGAGTGGAACGGCCCATCTCGCGAATCTGTTTGACCTTCGTGCGGATCAAAACGCCGCCAGTCGTGATCATCATGATCTCGTCTTCGGGACGTACCAGAATCGCGGCAACGACTTTTCCATTGCGCGAGCTGGTCTGAATCGCAATCATGCCCTGTGTGCCGCGACCATGGCGGGTGTACTCGATGATCGACGTGCGCTTGCCATAGCCGCGTTCTGTTGCTGTCAGCACACTTTGCTGCTCATCCTCAGCCACCAACATCGCGATAACCTTGCCGCCTTTGGTCAAATTCATGCCCCGCACACCGCGCGTATCCCTGCCCGTGCTGCGCACGTCACCTTCCTCGAAGCGTACCGCCTTGCCTTCGTTGGAAAACAGCATTACGTCGCATTTGCCATCGGTCTGCGCGACACCAATGAGGTTGTCGCCTTCGTCAAGCGCGATCGCGATGATGCCGGCCTTGCGCGGGTTGCTGAAATCCGACAACGCGGTTTTCTTGACCACCCCGTCGCTGGTCGAAAAGAAAACATATTTATCTTCTGCAAAATTCTTGACCGGCAAAACCGCGCTGATTTTTTCATTCGGCTGCATCTGCAGCAGATTGACGATCGGCTTGCCACGAGAAGCACGAGACCCGAGAGGGATTTCGTACACTTTAACCCAGTAAACACGACCTTTGTTGGAGAAACACAGCACGAAATCGTGCGTGTTGGCGATGAACAAGGTATCGATGAAGTCATCTTCTTTCATCGCGGTCGCCTGCTTGCCGCGTCCGCCGCGTTTCTGTGCGCGGTAGTCCGCAATGGGCTGATATTTGATGTAGCCGGTATGGGACATTGTCACCACGACTTCTTCGGCGGCGATCAGATCTTCCATCGACATTTCCTGCGCATTGGCAACAATCTCGGAACGCCGCTTGTCGCCAAATTGCTGCTTCACTTCGGCAAGCTCGGTAGAAATAATCAATGACACGCGCTCGGGCTTACCGAGAATATCGAGGAGGTCGCTGATCTTCTCCATTACATCCTTGTACTCGGCGACGATCTTGTCCTGCTCCAGGCCTGTGAGGCGCTGCAAACGTAATTCGAGGATGGCCTGGGCTTGTGCTTCCGACAAACGATAGCCATTGTTTTGCAGTCCGAATTCCCTGGGCAGTCCCTCCGGGCGATATTGATCCGCCATGGCGCGAGTCAACATTTCTTCGACCAGCTTGGAACGCCAAACCTTGGAGATCAGACCTTCTTTCGCGATTGCAGGCGTCTCGGATTTCTTGATCAACTCGATGATTTCATCGACGTTCGAAAGAGCAACCGCCAGGCCCTCAAGCACGTGACCACGCTCGCGTGCCTTGCGCAATTCAAAGACGGTGCGGCGGGTAATGACTTCGCGCCGATGACGCAAAAACGCCGTGATGAATTGCTTCAGATTCAAAAGCTGCGGACGATTGTCCACCAGGGCCACCATGTTCATGCCGAAGGTGTCCTGCATTTGTGTCATCTTGAAGAGGTTGTTCAGCACAATCTCCGGGACTTCGCCGCGTTTCAATTCGATGACAGCGCGCATGCCGGATTTATCGGATTCGTCACGCAGATCCGAGACACCTTCTAGTTTCTTGTCGCGCACCAACTCGCCAATCTTGATGAGCAGGTTAGCTTTGTTTACCTGATACGGCAGCTCATCGATGATGATGGCTTGGCGGCCTCCCTTCTCAAGATCTTCAAAGTGGGTTCGGGCGCGCATGATGCATCGACCGCGACCGGTACGATAGCCTTCACGAACGCCGTCGAGGCCATAGATAATGCCTGCGGTCGGGAAATCCGGCGCCTTCACTATTGCGATCAGCTCTTCAATATCTATCGCAGGATCAGCGAGCACTTTCAGGCAGGCGTCAATGATGTCGGAAAGATTATGAGGTGGAATATTGGTTGCCATGCCAACGGCGATACCGGTGGAACCATTCACGAGCAAATTTGGAAAGCGTGCGGGGAGGATCAGCGGCTCATGTTCGCTGCCGTCATAATTTGGGCCGAAATCGACGGTTTCCTTGTCCAGATCTTCGAGTAACTGCTGCGCGATTTTGGACATGCGGATTTCGGTATAGCGCATTGCCGCCGCGTTATCACCATCTACTGAGCCAAAGTTACCCTGGCCGTCCACCAACTGGTAACGCAGGGAAAAATCCTGCGCCATGCGCACTATCGTGTCGTAAACGGCCGTGTCACCATGCGGATGGTATTTGCCGATCACGTCGCCCACGATACGGGCAGATTTTTTGTATGGCTTGTTGTAATCGTTTGAAAGTTCATGCATCGCATATAGCACCCGGCGATGCACTGGCTTCAAGCCATCACGCACATCAGGCAGAGCGCGGCCAACGATGACGCTTAGAGAATACTCAAGGAAGCTTTGACGCATCTCTGCTTCAATACTGACGGGGATGGTTTCTTTCGCGAATTGTGGCGGTAGCGGTTCGGTCACGTTGCGGCTCTCTCGGTTGCTGTTCTTCTAAGTGCTTGTTTTTTAATGGATTAAAATTCGTCCAAGCCCTATAATTTAACACAGTCGCGCCGAAAATGCCACGCCTAGCCTGAAAACCACAATGTGTTTGGCACGCATTACCCCATGAGCTACAACAGGTTGTGGTTTCGCCGATCAGCCGCGACGATGTTGTTAATGCGCAACTCGCCGGTGGGTGTTGTTGCAAAAACGCGAAGTGGAGGTTGTGTCGAGTAAATCGAATCGTGTATGATTTACCGAGTTTCAGCAAAGCCTCGCCCCCCAAATCGTCTTGCGCGTTAAACCATCAGCGCAACGCGACCAACGACAAAAATTTTTTTATCCTCCCGGGAGTACCAAATGAAGAGTTCCCTAATCGTAAATAAAGCCAATATGGCAAAAATTTACGTTGCCGCTGCTGCTTTGGCCGCGTGCGCCGCATACGCTGATGTCACACCCGTCTTGACCGATTCACAAGGTCTCCCGGTCCGCGACGGTTCGGGCGCGTGCGTGCAAACAAGCGGTATCCTGCACCCTGATTGCGGTGCCAAAACTGCTGAGCCTGCCAAGCCTGCCGCTCCCGCAGCGCCTGCCGCTCCTGCAGCGCCTGCCGCGCCTACGCCACCCGCAGCGCCTGCCGCACCGTCGTCGGTCAAGCAAGCGATCACAATCCAGGCCGAAGCGCTGTTTGATTTCGACAAGTCGGTGCTGAAGCCAGCCGGCAAGAAGTCGATCGATGATGCTATCGCCAAGATGCAGCAGATTGACGTGCAAATGGTCATCGCAACCGGACACACCGATTCCGTCGGTACCGATGCGTACAACCAGAAGCTCTCCGAGCGCCGCGCAACATCGGTGAAAGAATATATGGTCTCGAAGGGTGTTGCCGCTGCGAAGATCACCACGCTGGGCAAAGGTGAGACACAGCCGGTTGCCACCAACAAGACTAAAGAAGGTCGCGCGAAGAATCGTCGCGTAGATATCGAGTTCAAAGGTGTGTCGAAGTAACTGACCCCTTACTGTTTCGCAAGAGCCCCGCTTGACGCGGGGCTTTTTGTTTGTAGGTTAATTTTTAACGGTCATGATTCAGGTTGAAATGACAACACCACAAATGATTTCGCCGCGATGGCTAGTCCCGGTCGAACCGAAGAATTCGGTATTGGAGAACCACACACTTGTCGTCGACCAAGGCAGGATTCTCGCAATTCTGCCTGTCGATGTTGCACGCGGACGATTCACAGGGGTTCCAGAACTGGTATTGCCGGATCATGTGCTCATCCCTGGACTTATCAATCTGCACACCCATGCCGCCATGACACTGATGCGCGGCCTTGCCGACGATACCCCCTTGATGACGTGGCTCACCGACCACATCTGGCCGAACGAGGCGAGGCATCTTTCCGAGGCGTATGTCTTTGATGGCACTGAATTGGCGACAGCAGAAATGATTCGCTCCGGTACAACCTGCTTTGCGGATATGTATTTCTATCACGATGTTGCAGCCAGGGCCGCGCTGAAATCCGGCATGCGTGCGGCGCTGGGCGGTGCGATTCTGGAATTCCCTACGCCGTATGCTGCGGACGCTGAAGCCTATATCGAAAAGTGCCTGGCACCCCGTAACGAGTTCGCCAACGATTCACGTTTGAAACTCATGCTGGCACCACATGCGCCGTACACCGTAAGCGACAAGACTTTTGCGCGTATTTTTACGATCGCAGCCGAAGCTGATTACCCGGTCATGATGCACATCCACGAGACGTTGGACGAAATCAGCCAGGGAGAAAGAGAATTTGGTTGTCGTCCAATTGCGCGTCTGGAAAAGCTAGGCATACTTGGACCGAATCTCATCGCGGTGCATTGTGTGCATTTGACACCACTTGAGATCGATCTTTACGCCAAACTCGGCGTGCACGTAGCGCATTGCCCGGCATCAAACCTGAAACTGGCCAGTGGTATCGCGCCCGTCAGCGCGATGTTGAAAGCGGGAATTAACGTTGGTATTGGCACAGATGGTGCCGCCAGCAATAACCGTCTCGACATGCTCGGCGAAACACGGCTCGCCTCGCTTCTGCAGAAGGGCACCACGGGCGACGCCGCCGCCTTGCCCGCGCATCAAAAACTGGAGATGGCGACGCTCAATGCCGCCAAGGCATTGGGCTGGCAGGATGAAATCGGCTCGCTCGTGGCGGGCAAGGCCGCTGACATGACCGCAATCGACTTGTCTTCCATTGAAACGCAGCCCGTCTATGATCCGGTCTCGCATATTTTTCACGCGGCCGGGCGCGAAAGTGTGAGTCATGTCTGGGTGAATGGGGAACTCTTGCTGGATAACCGTGCTCTTATCCGGCAGGATCTGAACGAATTAAAAACGAAAGCGGCCATCTGGCAGCAACGCTTTGCGAGCAAATGAATATGGATGCGACTTCCACCGTAAATGACAATGTCGATCAGGCGGAACTCGCCAAATTTGGTGCGCTTGCCGCACGCTGGTGGGATCCAAACAGCGAGTTCAAGCCGCTGCACGACATCAATCCTCTCCGCCTGAATTGGATCGACAAGCACGTTGGCCTCCCGGGTAAGCGCGTGATCGATATCGGTTGCGGCGGTGGCATTCTCGCAGAAAGCATGGCGACCCTCGGTGCCGATGTCACAGGCATCGATTTATCCGAAAAGCCGCTCAACGTGGCGAAATTGCATTTGCTGGAAAGTGGACAGCAGGTTGACTACCAATTGGTCGCTGCTGAAGAAATTGCGAAAAAGCAACCGGAAAGTTTTGACTGCGTCACCTGCATGGAAATGCTGGAGCACGTTCCGGATCCGCCTTCATCCGTGCGGGCTGCGGCGGCGTTGGTCAAGCCTGGTGGCTGGGTGTTTTTTTCCACCCTGAACCGCAATCCGAAATCGTTTTTGTTGGCAATCATCGGCGCTGAGTATGTATTGAATCTCCTGCCTAAAGGCACGCACGAATATCGACGCTTCATCACACCTGCAGAACTCGCCGCGATGGCGCGCGAAGCTGGCCTCACTGTCTCCGAGTTCACCGGAATGACCTACAATCCTTTCTCTAAAGTTTATGCACTCAACTATGATGTGAGCGTGAATTACATTGTCGCGTGCCGCAAACCCGGCTGAAAGCACCAACGTAAACGTAAACCATATGAACCGCCGACGTTTCCTCTCACTCGCTTCCACCGCGCCGCTGTTAAGCCTGCCGTGGGCGAATAGCCTGCAAGCGAGCACTGGCGCAGCTCTCCAGCCATCTTCATTATTGGTGCTAGTGTATTTGAAGGGTGGCAACGATGCCTACAACACGTTCGTACCGCTCAACGATGCGCGTTACCGGAAACTGCGACCCAATATCGTGATTCCGCGGGAGCAGCTCATCCCGTTTTCCAGCACGCACGGCTTTAATCACGCGTTGAAACCGCTACTCCCGTTGTGGGAAAACAACGAGATGCTGCTGCTACAAGGCATCGGCCAGCAGGAAGTCACGAACCAGCATTATCGTGACCTTGAGACACAGTTCACTGCCGCAAGCCCCGGCCAGTATTACACCGATGGCTGGCTCACCCGTGCCTTGGGTGCCAATGTCGGCAATGACAGGCTGGGCACGTCGCAACTCGATGCGCTTGCGTTTGGTGACCTCGACATACGCGAAGCCGATCCAATGGGTCCATTTCGCGGCAACAAAATCCGCGTCATCAACATGCAGCATCCGTCGGAGTGGCTTGTCGGTCAAAAAGTAGTCGGCACGCAGCATCTCGAAACTTCACCCGCGCGCGCAGTGGTGGACACATTCACGCAACCGCAGCGCGTGACCTTACATACCAACTTT
>JANYHZ010000056.1 GCA_025362135.1 Betaproteobacteria bacterium
CTTGTTCCACTATCGCAACCACGGCGCGGACGTAGGGCGCATCCTGGTCGGGTTACAGGTGCCAGTTGACGAGCGCAGCGCGTTCACGCGGTTCCTCAAATCGATGGGACTCGATTACGTCGACGAGACGAACAACCCGGCGTACAAGTTATTCCTCGGTTAGCGCTTGGAGTACCACTCCTATTTATTCCGGCCAATTTTTGATGTACTGTTTTAGCAGCTGATTCTCAAAAGCCACATCCTTGATCGCGCTTCTGGCGATATCGTGGAAGGAAAGTATTCCGACGAGCACGCCCTGATCAATCACCGGAACATGGGTGATGTGCAACTCCGTCATCAAGCCACGCAAGTGGTCAACGCCATCTTGGGGCCTGGCGACTGGGGGATTGATTTTCATCACGTTTCGGCACTTTGCCTGCATCAAATTGCCACCGTGGGAACTGAGTCCCTGTAACAGTTCGCGAAGCGTAATGAGTCCCAACATCTGACCCGCCTCCACGACAAGCATGGAGCTGATTTCGTTCTTGGTCATGGATGAAACCGCCTCAGCGACGGCTGAATCAGGCGTGATGGAAAATAGTCCGCTCTTAAGCGCCGTTTGTGCCTGCTGAGCCTTGTCCTTAAGCAGATCGGCGACGGTTGATTGACTCATGAACTTTGTGATCGCAAAGGAACCAGTGAGAGGCCGTACAGGATAGCAAACGCGGCGCGTGTCTGCCAGACGCCAGCGCGCGTACGTCTTACTTGATAATGCGAAGTTTGCCGCGAGGCGGCGCTTTGGGCTTATCCGGCGATGGGTTTTCTGCAACCGAGTCCGTTGGGGTATTCGGTGCCGCAGACAAAGGCAGCGTCGCGGGTGCCATGGAGACCGACTGCAAGATTGGTGTAACTGCATGCAGCGACGGGTGAGTCGTTGCCTGCTCTGGCGCGGATTCCGCATGAAAAAATACGCCGCGACCATTCTCACGCGCGAATACACTTTGCACGGCGTAAATCGGCACTGTGATTTCTCGCGAGACTCCGTTGAAACGCGCCGAGAACTGAATCAGTTCATTACCAATCGTGAGATTGCGCGTGGCTTGCTGGCTCATCGACAGGACAATCTCACCGTTTTTTACATACTCCTGTGGCACGCGCGTGTTTTGGTCCACCTTTACATTGAGGTAGGGCGTAAAGCTGGAGTCCGCGCACCACTCGTAGATGGCGCGGATAAGATAGGGCTTGGTTGAGAGTTCAGGCATTGTGCTGGGAGACGTTCGACAAACGACCTTGTCACACTTTGGCGCAGGTGCTTCGAAAAACTCGATTTACGGTTCTGATTTACGCGCCAATCCAGACCGCTACTTCCGCATCGCCTTCTCGGATGCAGTCATCGAATCGATAAATGCCTGACGCGAAAATAGCCTCTCTGCATATTTTAGCAATGGTGCCGCGGCTTTTGGCATATCGACCTGATAGTGTTCGAGACGCCACAACAAGGGGGCGATAGCGACATCAAGCATTGAAAACTCATCTCCAAGCATATGCTTTTGCTTGACGAAAATCGGTGCCAACTGGATCAGGTTCTCGCGGATATACAGCCGCGCCTTCTCGTGCTGGTTTGGTTTGCCGCGTTCAAGCACATCGACGTGATTGAAAATTTCGTTCTCCATGCGGAACAGGATCAACCGCGCGCGCGCGCGCATCACCGGGTCTGCAGGCATCAGCTGCGGATGCGGAAAGCGCTCGTCAATGTACTCGTTGATGATATTTGATTCGTACAAAATCAGGTCGCGCTCGACCAATACCGGCGTGCGGTTGTAAGGATTCATTACCGCGAGATCTTCCGGCTTATTCATCAGATCGACGTCGAGGATCTGGAAATCCATGCCTTTTTCGTACAAAACAATGCGGCAGCGGTGGCTGAAGGGGCAAGTCGTCCCGGAATACAAAGTCATCATGTCGGTTTACCCGTTTTCTTGTGCGTAAATTTATTGACCTTCAAGTCGCCACTCCGCGCGAGTGGCGCGGCTTGCATGCGGCGGATGATGGGCCTTAAGTTGACTGCGGCCAAATGCGGCTCGCTGCGGCTGGTTGTTGCGTGTGAAAGAAGCGCGTCTATTTGACGTCTTTCCAATACTCATGTTTCAACCAAAGGGTGACAAAAAACGCGATGGCGAGAAAAAACAGCACCAATACGCCGAGCTGCGTGCGCTGCGCGCGCGCAGGCTCGGCCATATAGGTCATGTAGTTCACCAGATCAGCAATGGTGCGGTCGTAATCACCCGGAGACATGCTGCCGGCGCGATCAAGACCGAGCTTCATCACTGGTTCCATCTTGCCATCGTGGCCGCGCTTCTCGCCTACTTTCCCCATCGCTTGCGTACCTTGGAGGTCATGGAGCACGTGCGGCATCGCGACATTTTTGAAGACGGTATTATTCCAACCGGTTGTGGACGCGTCGTCGCGATAGAAACCGCGCAGATAGGTGTAGAGCCAATCGGATCCTCGAACGCGAGCCGATAACGTCAGATCAGGCGGAACGCCACCGAACCAGTCCTTTGCGTCAGCCGGATCAAGCGCTGAAACCATCGTGTCACCGAACTTATCCGTGGTGAACAGGAGATTGTCCTTAATCTGCTGCTCGGTCAAGCCAATTTGCGTCAAGTGGCTATAGCGCATGAACTGTGCGTTGTGGCAGTTCAGGCAGTAATTAATAAAGGTCTTGGCACCACGCTGCAACGATGCCGTATCCTTCAAATTGATGGGCGCACTGTCCAGATGCACTTCCGCGCCGCCCGACGCAAATGCCGACACAACCGCAAACGAAAGGGACGCCAGCAACAGTTTCATAGCTGTTTTCATCAGAATGTCACCCTTTCCGGTTCCGGTTTTTCTTTGTCGACCTTTGTGTACCACGGCATAAGGAAGAAGAAGGCGAAATAGACGACCGTGAGCACACGCGCGACAATTGTTGCCACGTCTGCGCCGCCGATTAAAGGCAGACTTTTCGACAACTGCCCCCATACGGTAGTTGGTACGACACCGAGATAGCCGAGGATGATAAAGCTGATGACAAACGCCGTCAGGAAACGCTTATAGATTGGTCCGCGATAGCGCACCGATTTCACCTTGCCACGATCAAGCCATGGCAGCGTAAACAGGATCAAAGTAGCCGCGCCCATAACGGCCACGCCCGGAAACTGTGATCCGAACATGGATGGCACCGCGCGCAGCATCGCGTAGAACGGTGTGAAATACCATACGGGCGCAATGTGTTCCGGCGTCTTCAAGGGGTCAGCCTGAATAAAATTGGGCGCCTCAAGGAAGTAGCCTCCCATCTCCGGGGCGAAGAACACGATGGCTGTGAATACGCCAAGAAACACGACAACACCAAACGTGTCTTTGACCGTGTAATACGGATGAAAAGGAATGCCATCCCTTGGCGTCCCCGTGTTCGGATCGGGGTTTTTATTAATTTCGATGCCGTCAGGATTGTTCGAGCCCACTTCGTGCAGCGCCACAAGGTGCGCAGCGACCAGGCCAAGGAGCACTAGCGGAAGCGCGATTACATGGAAGGCAAAAAATCGATTGAGCGTGGCGTCGCTAATGCTGAAATCTCCGCGAATCCACACTGCCAAATCTTCGCCGATAACCGGAATTGCGCCGAACAGGTTAATGATCACCTGCGCGCCCCAGTAAGACATCTGCCCCCATGGGAGAAGATAGCCGAAGAAGGCTTCCGCCATCAGGGCCAGATAAATCATACAGCCAAAAATCCACAACAATTCACGCGGTTTGCGGTAGGAGCCGTACATCAGGCCACGCATCATGTGCAGGTAAACCACCAGGAAGAACATCGATGCGCCAGTCGAATGCATGTAGCGAATCAGCCAACCCCACGAAACATCACGCATGATGTATTCGACCGACGCAAACGCAAATTTCGCGTCGGGCTTGTAATTCATCGTAAGGAAAATACCGGTCACGATTTGCATCACCAAGATCAGCGTCGCGAGCGCACCGAAGTAATACCAGATGTTGAAATTTTTCGGCGCGTAATATTCACCGACTTGTGTTTTGTAAAGCTGGACTAGCGGGAAGCGTGCGTCAATCCAGACGATCGCGTTGCCAATGAAACCGGGATACGGCGGCGCAATGGCGGGTTTGGGTGCATTGGACATTTACTACGCTCCTTTTGAGTCATCGCCGATCAATATCGACGTGTCGGATACAAATTTATATGGCGGAATGGCGAGATTGGTTGGTGCCGGCATACCCGCAAACACGCGACCGGACATGTCGAATTTGGACTGATGGCACGGGCAGAAAAACCCGCCCGGCCAGTCCGAGCCCAAATCGGCAGCGCCAATTTCTTTGCGGAATGTCGGCGAGCAGCCAAGGTGGGTACACACACCCCGCGCGACAAATAATTCTGGCTTGATGGAGCGGCTGGCGTTCTTGGCGTAGTCAGGCTGCTTGGAGGACGCAGACTGCGCATCTGCCAGCAATGCGTCGTGTTTGCTCAATTGCGCGACCATTTCTGGCGTGCGCTTAATGACCCAATGCGGTGCACCACGAAATTCAACTATGAGCAATTGGCCCGGCTCAATCTTGTTCAGGTCAACCGGCACCGGCGCACCGGCCGCGACGGCTCGTGCCGAGGGTAACATGCTCGCGACGAATGGCACCGCTACCGCCGCCGCTGCACCAGCTCCGACGACGGACGACGCAGCGATCAGGAAACGGCGCTTCTTGGGGTCAACTTGATTCAGGACGATGGCAGTCATGGAGTCGATTCTCTATGCATTAAGGTCGATAAAATCGTGGGACACGCTCGGGCGATAGCTTCTTTTTGATCAGTTCCCGATTTCCAGAAAGCAACCAAATTCGGTAATTTTGACGCTCACACCAGATTTTAGCTGATCGCGCGAATAAACTTAACCCCCCCAGACCAGAAGTCCTCGTTATCGGGCGACTTTTTCTACTGCGAAGGTAAAACGCAGGAAGCGCAGATTCAACATTCGAAGCATTGACACTGGGCACGGGCACCCATAGAGTCTATGCGGTTGGTCGGGAACAACTGCGATCAGCAGTGGATTAACCCTAAATTTAGCGGGGGTATAAGTGGGCATGATTTCTGAATTCAAGGAGTTTGCAGCAAAGGGAAATGTGATGGACCTGGCGGTCGGCGTCATCATTGGGGCGGCGTTCGGCAAAATTGTCGATTCCGTCGTCGCCGACCTCGTTATGCCAATAGTGGGAAGGGTGCTAGGCAATGTCAATTTTGCCGATTTGTTCTGGCCATTAAAAGAAATTCCTTCCGGGACGGTAATGACCCTGGACGCGGTAAAGAAGGCCGGAGTACCTGTATTTGCGTACGGTAATTTCATTACTATTTTGCTCAACTTTGTCATTCTCGCGTTCATCATTTTTCTGATGGTCAGGCAGTTGAACAAAGTGAAGAAAACGGTGCCGGCCGCAACGCCGACACCCACGCCAGAGGACGTATTGCTACTGCGAGAAATTCGGGACTTATTAAAAAAGTAAGCGGTCGCACACTAAATTTGCGTATGTGCTATTAATGTTCGAGCGGGGCATCTCCCTCCGGTATTTCTGGTATTTGGGTGCCAAGCCATTTTGTTTTGCCGTGCCCGACCCAATCTCAAATAATTAACCTCATCCAACCTGGTAACCACCGAATGCGTCGCTTTTGGCTTATTTTTGCAGAGTTTGTCACGATTACCCTGGCAATAGTTTTCGTTGTGACGCTGATCCGCCCCGATTGGAATCCGTGGCGGCGCAATGTCGTGGAAATCCGCGAATCGGTTTCCAACCCCGGTGGGCTGGTAGCCGTCGGTAATCAAAACTCGAACAAGCTAAGCTATGCGGAAGCTTCCAAACGCGCAATGACGTCGGTGGTGAATATTTCTAGCTCGCGCGACATCAGGATGCCCAGCAACCATCCTCTCGCAAATGATCCCCTGTTTCAGCGCTTTTTTGGAACGCCCGGCGGGGAGGACGAAGAGCCTGACACGCGCGGCAGCCTGGGCTCGGGTGTGATCGTCAACGCGAACGAGACAGGCGGCTACGTATTGACGAATGACCATGTGGTAGCCGGCTCAAAGGATATCCAGATTTCATTTGCCGACGGCAGGGTGCTCGCCGCAAAGGTGGTTGGCACCGATCCCGAGTCCGATCTGGCGGTATTGCGTGTCGAAGGCAAGGGACTCACACCAATCACGCTCGGACAATCGGAAAAAGCGCAGGTGGGCGATGTGGTGCTTGCCATTGGCGACCCATTCGGTGTAGGCCAAACCGTCACAATGGGAATCGTCAGCGCGCTCGGTCGCAACCGCCTCGGCGTGAATCGCTACGAAAATTTTATCCAGACCGACGCAGCGATAAACCCCGGCAACTCTGGTGGTGCGCTGGTTGATAGCAGTGGCAACCTGATCGGTATCAACAGCGTCATCTATTCGCGCACCGGAGGCTCGTTGGGTATTGGTTTCGCCATTCCCGTGTCGATGGCCAAGGATGTAATGGAGCAGATTATTGCCGAGGGCGCGGTCACCCGGGGCTACATCGGCATCGAGCCGCAGGACATCACCCCGGCGTTGGCGGAGTCCCTGAAGTTGAAAACCGTGCGTGGTGCCTTGGTCGCCAAGGTTGTGCGCGGTAGCCCGGCCGAAAAAGCGGGCGTAAAGGCTGGGGACGTCATCACATCCATCGAGAGTAAGGGAATTCAGGATAGCGTTGCTGCGATGGCGGTGATCGCGGGTCTAAAACCGGGTCAGGACGTCAAATTTCAGCTCACTAGAAGTGAAAAAGCGATTGATCTTGCGATCAATGTTGCTAAGCGACCGCGCGCGCCACGATCGCAAAGGCAATAGGTTTATCAGCGCCAACGGGTTCGACAATTGACGAAAATCGTCAAGTCACGGTTGATTCCGCCTCATCACCAGGCTTAGGCGAGACGAAGAAACGCGCCCAAAGGATGCCGATCTCATACAGCAGGCAAAGTGGCAACGCCAACGCCAACTGCGACATTACGTCCGGGGGGGTAACAACAGCGGCAACCACAAACGCCCCGACAATCACGTAGCGTCGCACTTCACGCAGGGTCTCAATGCTGACCAGTCCGGTTGCAACCAATACCACTACCACCACCGGCGTTTCAAACGCCAACCCAAAGGCAAAAAACATCCCTAATATGAAATTGAAATAATTTTCAATGTCCGGCGAAACGGTGATCGACGACGGCGCCATCTGTGCGATGAACGTAAACACCATTTTGAAAACGAAAAAATAGCAAAACGCCATGCCGACAAAAAACAATAACGTGCTCGACACGATCAAGGGCAGCACAAACCGCTTTTCGTGTTTGTACAATCCCGGCGCCACGAACATCCACAACTGGTAAAGAATAAACGGCAGCGCAACAAGGAACGCGGCGAGCATCGCAATCTTGAGCGGAATAAAAAATGGTGCGATTACGCCGGTCGCGATCATTTTCGAACCCTGTGGGAGGGCGTCCATCATCGGCAGTGCAAGGATGTCGTACAGCTTTCCCGCTAAAAACCACGGCGGCGTGACGAGCGGCAAAAGCACGACCCCAAATGCGAGCAGAGAATAGACGAGCCGATTGCGCAACTCGACGAGGTGCGAGACAAAAGTGTCTTTCACGCTATCGCCCATCAGGCAGTCATGCCCGCTTCACCACACGTACGGGTTCAATGCCGAAATCGAGGTTGCCTTGCAACGCGAGCATCGCTTCCGACAAAACGCTTGTTTGCGATGACACCGGTATTGGCGCGGTCGTCTCAACGTCAATCGCCTCCTTGGCACCCGCGTTTAAACCGTCTTCCTGCTGGCGCAGCATGGCGCTCTGCGTCGAAGGTAGCGCAGGCGTTGGCTCTGCGAGTGGGGTACCGGGGTTAATGGATTGGCTAATCGCCGCCGTTTCCTTTTCGACGTTACTCGCGTGTTGCTGAATATCCTGCTCGAAACTCTTCGCCGCGTCCTGTACTTCCTGCTTGATCTTGGCAAGTTCGGACGTATCCATCTCGCGGTTGATGTCCGCCTTTACCGTAGCGACATAACGTTGGAGGCGCCCGAACAGGTGTCCGGCAGTACGGGCGACTTTTGGCAATCGCTCAGGTCCCAGCACTACCAGCGCCACGACGCCGATGACGGCGATTTCAGAGAAGCTCATGTCCAGCATGGGGCGTTCCGTGTCAGTAAATCACGGGAGAAGGATTGTAGGAAAATTCAGTACAGGTACAGCAAATTCGATGAGTCCCGGACCTAGCTTTTTTGCTTGTCCTTAACTTCGACATCGATGGTCGAACCCACAATTTGATCAGGTTTTTTCTCGGCCTCACCATCGGTTTTCATTCCGTCCTTGAAGCCCTTTACGGCACCGCCCAAATCACTACCGATATTGCGTAGTTTCTTGGTGCCAAATACCAGCAACACAATGACCAGCACAACGAGCCAGTGCCAAATGCTAAAACTTCCCATGATGATCTCCTCTATTTGGATCGCCGCGACAATGAGATTTTGACCACGTTGTCACACGGGCGTTCGTCTGCCAGACACCAGCGCCGCTACTTCAGGCACCAGTCATGGTACTCAGGGGAACGCTGCCGGGGCGATTTCCGAACACATGTATGTGCAAATGATACACGTCTTGACGGCCCATCCGCCCCGTATTGATCGCAGTGCGAAAACCATCGGTGAGGCCTTGTTCCTTGGCGAGTACCGGTGCAAGTAACAGCATTTTTCCAAGCAGCGTCGCATCCTCAGGGGTGACATCGGCCAGCGTCGCAATGAATTTTTTAGGAATGATCAAAAAATGCACGTCAGCAACCGGGTGGATGTCGTCGAAAGCAAGGAGGTCGACGTCCTCATAGATTTTTTTGCTGGGGATTTCGCCGCGGATGATTTTGCCGAAGATTGTGTCGTTTGATGTCATTTCTCTACCTCTCGCCCGTAACACCGCGTGTATTTTTTTCGTCAATACCGGAAACCCCTTCGCGTCGCTCAAGTTCCTCCAACACGTCAGACAGCGGTACGTCTTTTGCGGCGAGCATGACGAGGGTGTGAAATATCAAATCTGCAGTTTCTGCGGTGAGTTGCCGCGTGTCGCCGCCCTTGGCGGCTATGATCGCCTCGATTGCTTCCTCGCCCACTTTTTTTAAGACCGAATCGAGACCCTTCGCGTAAAGCGAGGCAACGTAAGACGAACCTGTTCCTGCGCCCTTGCGGGCCAGCAATATTTGTTCAAGGCGAAAGAGAATGTCAGCGTTAACCATAAAATTATGCGTGAGACTTCCCCAAAGATGCTGACACGCGTGCACTCTCGGTCGCTTCATCCGCACCTCGATCACTGACGATCCAGCGCCCATCATCGAACAGATTGAAAAAACACCGGCGACGACCGGTGTGACAGGCGACATTGCCCATTTGCTCGACTTTCATGAGAATGGCATCACCATCACAATCCAGCCGCAGCTCTTTGACGTGCTGAATGTGCCCGGAGGTCTCGCCCTTTTTCCATAACGCCTGTCGCGACCGCGACCAGTAGTGGGCGTCTCCTGTGTCCAGTGTCAGTTGCAGCGAGTCGCGATTCATCCAGGCCAGCATCAGCACTTCCAGGCTCGTGACGTCCTGCGCAATGGCAGCGACCAGGCCTTTGTCGTCCCACTTCACGGCATCAAGCCACACCTCACGCATGACCTCACTCACAGCCTGACCTCAATACCGCGTGCTCGCATGCGCTGCTTGGCGTCATGGATTGAATATTGGCCGAAGTGGAAAATACTCGCCGCAAGCACCGCATCGGCCTTGCCCTCACTTACGCCATCGGCCAGGTGATCCAGCGTGCCCACACCGCCAGAAGCAATCACGGGCACGCTCACCGCCTCGGCAACTGCGCGCGTCAAGGCGAGATCAAAGCCGGATTTGGTGCCGTCACGATCCATGCTGGTGAGTAGAATTTCACCTGCACCGAGCTCTTGTGTGACGCGTTTTGCCCAAGCAACAACATCCAGTCCGGTGGGGGCGCGCCCGCCATGTGTGAACACCTCCCAGCCATCTTCGTTCGGGCGCTTGCGCGCATCGATCGCGATCACGATTGCCTGAGAACCAAAGTGATCGCTGGCGTCTTTCACCAGTTGCGGATTGGTCACGGCCGACGTATTGATGCTGATCTTGTCGGCACCGACATTCATCAGGCGCCGCACATCGTCAATACTGCGAATGCCACCGCCGACCGTGAGTGGAATGAATACTTGATCAGCGACGCGCTCAATAACATCGAGAATCATCGCCCGTTGATCAGAGCTGGCCGTAATATCCAGAAATGTGAGTTCGTCCGCGCCGTCATCGTTGTACTTGCGCGCAATTTCGACTGGGTCACCTGCATCGCGCAAGTTGACGAAATTTATGCCCTTAACGACGCGTCCAGCGTTCACATCGAGGCAGGGAATGATTCGCTTGGCTAACAACGCGTGGCCTCGTAATAAAAACGCCTCGATTCAGCATTGGCGGGGTTCTTACAGATTTTTGTGCCGGAGAACCGCGCCAGCGCTAGACCTTCAATATCGGAAATCATTGCCAGCATACGTCAAGCCGCCGCGCTTTCAGCCAGCGCCCGCGCCGCTGCAAAATCGAGCGTGCCCTCATAAATCGCGCGGCCTGTAATGACACCCATAATGCCCTCATCTTCCACGGCGATGAGTTTCTTGACGTCGTCCAGATTGTTGAGGCCGCCTGAGGCAATGACCGGAATCGTAAGTGCCTGCGCCAACTTAACCGTCGCTTCAATATTTACGCCGGTCATCATGCCGTCGCGGCCAATGTCCGTGTAAAGCACTGCTTCCACGCCGTAGTCCTGAAACCGCTTGGCCAGATCAATCACATCGTGGCCCGTCAACTTTGACCAACCGTCGGTCGCGACCTTGCCGTCTTTGGCATCGAGTGCGACGATGATGTGGCCGGGGAACGCGTCGCAGGCTTCATGCAAAAAGCCTGGCGTCTTGACCGCAGCGGTACCGATCACGATGTACGCAACGCCATCGTCGAGATAACGCTCGATGGTGGCGAGATCGCGGATACCGCCACCCAACTGCACCGGCACGTCGCCCATAGCCTCGATAATCTCCTTGATCGCCGCTTCGTTCTTGGGCTTGCCTGCAAAGGCACCATTGAGATCGACCACGTGCAGCCGTGTCGCACCGAGCTCCTTCCATCGTCGCGCGGTCTGGCCTGCATTGTCGGAAAACACGGTGGCACGCTGCATGTCGCCTTGTTCGAGTCGCACGCAATGGCCGTCCTTGATGTCGATTGCCGGGATGATCAACATGATGATGTGTGAGATTGCAGAGTGGGAAAGGAAAATTTAGCGGGAAAATAAATAGGGTTCGTTGCGCGAGTGATTGACCCCGGGGATCAGGTCGGCCTCCAGGACAGGAAATTTTTATAGAGAGTCAGTCCGGCGCGATGACTTTTTTCGGGATGGAATTGGGTGGCGAAAATATTATCGCGTGCTATTGCGGCGGCAAACGGCCTAGCATAGTCAGTTGTCGCTACAGTATTGATGCCGTCGGTGGGTTCACAGAAATAACTATGCACGAAGTAAAAGCGTTCTTCATCAGCAATATCTTGCCACAACGGATGCGCACGTGTTTGCGTGACGGTATTCCAGCCCATATGCGGGACCTTTTGTGTCGCGTCCGCCGGTCGAAAGCGCGTCACCGTTCCAGCAAACAAGCCCAATCCTGGTGTGTCGCCTTCTTCCGAGCGATCAAACAGCATTTGCATGCCGACACAGACACCGAAGAACGGTTTTATCGCAGCAGCGCCACGAACTGCCTCCTCAAGGCCGCTCTCCCGCAAATAACGCATGCAATCGGGCATGGCTCCCTGACCCGGGAATATTACCCTGTCCGCATCCGCAACTTGCTGAGGTGAATTGCTCACGCTGACATCGATGTCAGCGAAATGTTCGTGCACCACGAACTCAAACGCCTTTGCCACAGAGCGCAGATTGCCCATACCGTAATCGACCACCACAATTTTTTGCATGACAAGCGCCAGGGTACTTGAGCTAGAGGGTGCCCTTGGTCGACGGCAGAATGCCTGCTGCGCGCGAATCAAGCTCGCAGCCCATGCGCAACGCACGACCGAAAGCCTTGAAGGCCGTTTCGATCTGGTGGTGCGAATTCACGCCGCGCAGATTATCGATATGCAACGTGCAGAGAGCGTGATTAACGAAGCCCTGAAAAAATTCATAGAACAAATCGACATCGAACTCGCCAACACGTGCCCGCGTAAAATTGATGTGATATTCCAGCCCCGGTCGACCGGACAGATCGATAACGACGCGAGAAAGCGCCTCGTCCAGCGGCACATACGCATGCCCATAGCGGCGAATGCCGGTTTTATCGCCCAGCGCTTTTGCGATGGCCTGGCCTAATGTGATGCCAATATCTTCAACCGTGTGATGAGCATCGATTTGCAAATCGCCCGTCGCCTTCAACTCGATATCGATCATGCCATGCCGCGCGATCTGATCGATCATGTGGTCGAGAAAGGGGATGCCGGAATCGAGCTTTGATTCACCCTTCCCGTCTAAATTGATGGCAACGCGAATCTGTGTTTCTTTGGTGTTGCGGATGACTTCAGCAGTTCTCATGGTCGGCTGTGAAAAATTAGATCGCGTCGCGCAACGCGGCAACAAACGCAGCATTTTCAGATGCTGTTCCGATTGTCACGCGCAACGTGTTGGCAAGCATGGGGTGTGACGTTCCGGTGTGCTTGACAAGGATTTTACGTGAGAGCAGGGAATCAAAGGTTTTCTTGCTGTCCTGTACCTTGAACAATATGAAATTTGCTTCCGATGGGAACACAGTCACACCCGGAAGATCGGCCAACGCAGCCGACAAATGCGTGCGCGCCGCACACAGTTTGGTTGCCTGATCGAGCAGGGCGGAATAGTGTTGGAGCGCAAACGTGGCGCCCGCCTGGGTAAGGCAATTGATGTTGTAAGGCAAACGCACCTTATCGAACTGTCGAATCCATTCCGGATGCCCCGCAAGCAACCCGAGACGAAGGCCGGCAAGCCCCAGCTTGGAGACGGTTCGCATCAGGACGGCATTGGGGAAATTTGCGATTTCATCCAAAAAGGAACGGCAGGAGAAGGCGAAGTAGGCTTCGTCGATCACCACGAGCCCGGTGGAGATGCTGATAATTTCGCAGATCGCCTCCCGGCTGAATAAATTACCAGTGGGATTGTTCGGGCACGCGATAAAAACCACTGCAGGCTGGTACTTCTGGATCGCCAGGCGAGTCGCCTTCATGTCAATTTCAAAATCGGCTGTAAGCGGCACCCCCGCATAGTCTAGCCCGCAGAACGTCGCGATCATCTTGAACATGACAAAGGATGGCTCAAACGAAAGCAGCGTCGCGCCGGGTTTTGCACAGGCAGCGGCAATGATCTGGATGATTTCGTCCGAACCGTTGCCCAGCACGAGTTCGAGCGCCTCAGGGATACCCATGGCTTCGCGAATCGCCGTGCGCAGCGCACTGGCAGCGGCATCGGGATAGCGATTCAATGAGGCGGCGGCCAAATGCTCCATTAATTGCGCTTTCAATGCCTCGGGAAACGTGTACGGATTTTCCATCGCATCGAGTTTGATGAAGCCTGCGCTGGAAGGAACCGGATATGCTGACAACGCCAGAATTTCTGTCCGAATCAAGCCTGCTGCGCGCGTATTCATGATGCCAGACGATATTCAGCCGACCGGGCGTGTGCCTCCAGGCCTTCCGCTCGCGCCAGCGTCGCGGCCACGCGACCAAGGGTCTGTGCGCCAGCGGCTGACACCGCAATAATTGAGGAACGTTTCTGGAAATCGTACACACCCAATGGCGAAGAAAAGCGCGCAGTACCTGATGTCGGCAGAACGTGGTTTGGGCCCGCGCAATAGTCGCCAAGTGATTCTGAAGAATGCACACCCATGAAAATGGCTCCGGCGTGACGAATAAGCGGCAGCAAGGCGCGCGAATCCGCAACGGCGAGCTCGAGATGTTCAGGTGCGATCCGGTTGGAGATGCGACACGCTTCAGCCAGATCCCGTACGTGGATCAATGCACCACGGTTGGCAAAGGAGGCGCGAATTATCTCGGCGCGCGGCATATTGCCGATTTGCTTTTCAATGCTTTTCACTACTTCGTCGATGAAGGCCTCATCGGTACACAGCAAAATGGCTTGCGCGATTTCATCGTGCTCGGCCTGACTGAACAAATCCATCGCCACCCAATCGGGGTTCGTTGTCCCATCGCTGATCACCAGTATTTCAGAGGGCCCCGCGACCATGTCGATACCGACTACGCCAAACACTTGCCGCTTGGCGGCTGCGACGTATTCGTTACCCGGCCCGACAATTTTATCCACTGCGGGAATGCTTTCAGTCCCGTAGGCTAGCGCGCCAACCGCCTGCGCGCCACCAATGCGGAACACCCGGTCCACACCTGCCAGCGCGGCCGCAGCGAGCACGGTTTCGTTGATCACGCCGTCCGGTGTTGGCGTGACCATGATCAGTTCAGCGACACCGGCTACCTTCGCCGCGATCGCATTCATCAATACTGAAGACGGGTAAGCTGCCTTGCCGCCCGGAACATAGAGGCCCGCCCGATCCAGCGGCGTCACTTGAGCCCCGAGCACGGTACCGTCTGCTTCGGTGATGGTCCACGAGGATTGGCGCTGATACTCGTGATAGGCGCGGATACGCGTCGCAGCATTTTCGAGGGCGACACGAATGTCGGGCGACAGATTTATCAACGCAGATTCAAGCTGCTTGCGCGGTACTTCCAGCGAATGTGGGGAGCCAGAAGCCAAATCAGGTTGCCAGCGATCAAAGCGCCCCGTAAATTCAAGCAACGCAGCATCGCCGCGCTCTTTGACCGTGGCGAGAATATCTTTCACTTTTCGATCCGTATCGATATTCTGCGCAGTTTCAAACGCGCGCAGTCTGTCGAGCTTGACAGTGAAGTCGGCATCGATTGAATTGAAGCGGCGAATCGAGACGCTCATTTTTTTACTGCACGTCCAAAGGCTTCCAGCAACGGCTGGATGGATTCGCGTTTTAATTTCAATGCCGCTCGATTGACGACGAGGCGGCTGGAAATCGCCATGATCTGCTCGACCGCAACGAGATGATTTGCTTTTAGCGTGCTGCCAGTCGAAACGAGATCAACTATCGCGTCGGCCAAGCCCGTCAGCGGTGCCAACTCCATCGAGCCGTACAACTTGATGAGATTGACATGCATGCCCTTGGTGGCGAAGTGTTCGCGGGCAGTCTGCACGAACTTGGTTGCGACGTGTAGGCGAGCACCACGCTTGACCGCAGCCACGTAATCAAAGCCTTCCCGCACCGCAACCATCATGTTGCATCTGCCGATATTGAGGTCGAGCGGTTGGTAAAGTCCAACGCCGGAATGTTCGAGCAACACGTCCTTTCCGGCCACGCCGAGGTCTGCGGCACCATATTGAACGTAAGTGGGAACGTCTGAGGCGCGCACAATCACCAACCTCACGTCAGGCCGATTGGTGGCAATAATAAGCTTGCGTGATGTCTCTGGATCATCCTGCGGAACAATGCCTGCTGCTGCCAGCAGTGGGAGTGTATCGTCGAAGATACGCCCCTTGGACAAGGCGATGGTCGTTACAGCATTGGAATCATTCATGATCAGTTGATGCGCTCAATGTCAGCACCGAGCGCCAAAAGCTTCGTTTCGATGTGATCGTAACCACGGTCAAGGTGATAAATGCGATCCACAATTGTCTCGCCTTCGGCCACCAGCCCGGCAATGACCAGGCATGCCGATGCACGCAGGTCAGTCGCCATCACCGTGGCCCCGGTGAGTTTTTGCGCGCCGGCGACGATGGCGGTATTGCCTTCGATGTCAATTTTTGCGCCGAGCCGCACCAGTTCCTGCACGTGCATGAATCGATTTTCAAAAATCGTTTCCGTCACGATGGCGGTTCCGTCGGCGATGGCGTTTAGCGCAATAAATTGCGCCTGCATGTCGGTCGGAAATGCCGGGTAAGGGGCCGTACGCAAATTTACTGCCTTGGGACGGGCGTTGCTCACGACATGGATTTCGTCACTGGTGGTCGTGATGGTCGCGCCTGCATCGCGCAATTTTTCAATTACCGCATCCAGCGTTCGGGGTGCTGCATTGGTCAGGTGCACGTCGCCACCGGTAGCGGTGACCGCTGCCAGAAAGGTACCTGTCTCGATGCGGTCCGGCATCACCGTGTGGTCGGCGAACTGCAGCGAGGCGACACCGGTCACGGTAATCACATCGCTTCCATGCCCGTGGATATTGGCACCCATCTTGATGAGACATTCCGCCAGATCAACCACTTCTGGCTCGCGGGCAGCATTTTCGAGCACGGTGATGCCTTCAGCCAACGTTGCCGCCATCATGAGATTCTCGGTACCGGTCACGGTGACGATGTCCATGAAGATGTGCGCGCCTTTCAATTTAGCGGCGCTTGCAAGGATATCGCCAGACTCGATCGTGATAATGGCACCCATCGCTTCGAGACCCTTGATGTGCAAATCAACCGGACGGGCGCCGATCGCACAGCCGCCTGGCAACGAGACGCGAGCTTTGCCGAAACGCGCGAGAAGCGGACCAAGTGCCAGGATTGACGCGCGCATTGTTTTAACCAGACCGTAAGGTGCCGCCGCGTTTGTCAGATTGGCCGCATCGAGAATAACCGTTTCGCCCTCTCGCCTGGTTGACACACCCATTTGCTCCAGCAGTTTGAGCATTGTGCCGATGTCGTTGAGTTGCGGCACGTTATGCAGCGTCAATTTCCCGGCAGACAAAATCGCCGCACACAAGATGGGCAGCGCCGCATTTTTTGCACCAGAAATACGAACGGTACCGCAGAGCGGTTTCCCGCCCCGGATTCTTAGTTTTTGCATAGGTCGGGGCGATTAGGTATTGACAGCATGATGCGACCACTCGGCGGGCGTGAGCGTCTGCATCGAAAGGGCGTGGATTTCTTCGCGCATCCGGTCCCCCAGCGCGCCATAGACAATCTGGTGACGCTGGACGCGCGATTTTCCGGCGAACGCGACCGACACAATCACGGCCTGAAAGTGCGCGCCGTCGCCCTCAATGGCGAGATGCTCGCAATCGAGCTTTTCACGGATATATGCCTGTATTGCTTCCGGGGTGACCATGGGGCAGATTTGGACCTGACAGATAAAATTGAATGTGGCTTTAAATGCGATGGAATTCGCCACGTGTTAACTGGTGAAACTCCAATACTGGCGGGGTTTTCAGAGCGCTTTTGCCTCCAAAACCGCGCCAAATGGCGATCTACGATTTTGCGTACCTCTACTGCCGCAACTTGTACCCGGATTTTAGCAAGTAAAGCGTGACCACAGAAAGGCAAAAAAATGCGCCTGCAGTGACGCCAAACGAAAGCCACACTGAAACGTCAGCTTTGCCAAAGAAGCCATAGCGGAATCCGTCGATCATATAAAAAAATGGATTGACGTGCGACAGGCCTTGCCAGAAGTCGGGCAACGAGCGGATCGAATAAAACACACCTGACAGGAAAGTGAGCGGCATGATGATGAAATTCTGAAATGCGGCGAGCTGATCGAACTTGTCCGCCCATAATCCGGCAATGAGCCCCAATGCGGCCAACAGTCCGCTACCGAGCAGCGCGAAAACCACAATCCATACGACACTGTGAACCGGAACGTTGGCCACGAAAATGCCGACCAGAAACACGCCCAGACCGACCGCCAGCGCGCGGACAACGGCTGCGATTAAATACGCACCATAAAAATTCCAGTGCGATAGTGGCGGCAGTAATATGAACAAGATGTTACCGGTGATTTTCGACTGAATCAACGATGAGGATGTGTTGGCGAAGGCGTTTTGCAGCATCGACATCATTGCGAGGCCTGGAATCAGGAACTGTTCGTACGTAATTCCGGGAAAGGCCGCATTGCTGCCAGACATCACATGCGAAAAGATAAAGAGATACAAAAGCGCAGTCAACACGGGTGCCGCGACGGTCTGAAACCCGACTTTCCAGAAGCGAAGTATTTCCTTGAGCAGCAGTGTTTGAAAGCCGATCATCTATTTATTCATCACGTTGATAAATACTTCCTCCAGATCCGGCTCAGCGACCTCCAGGTTGGTGATGTGCGCACCCGCCTCGCGCAGGGCAGCGAGCCGCGTTTCGACCTCTGACAAATCGTGAATCGTGAAGTGGTGCCAGGCACCCGCATGTCGCGTCCTCGCTTGCGCTTGCGACGCCGGTAAGTCCCCATCAATTTTCACGCGCAGCACCCGCTCCGAAAAAGCGTTGAGCAGATGGTCGGTGGTATCCATGGCCACGATCT
This sequence comes from Betaproteobacteria bacterium, assembly GCA_025362135.1. Classification (GTDB taxonomy): domain Bacteria; phylum Pseudomonadota; class Gammaproteobacteria; order Burkholderiales; family Usitatibacteraceae; genus UKL13-2. The sequence goes on from JANYHZ010000056.1 coordinate 18,423, forward strand.
TGCCCAATTTCATCATGGCGATCCGTGAACAGAGTTGCTGCGCTTCTTCCAGATAATGGGTCGTGAGAAGAATCGTATGCCCCGCTGCGTTCAGCTCGCGAATAAACGCCCACAAGGTCTGCCGCAGTTCCACGTCCACCCCGGCCGTAGGCTCATCCAGAACGATGACCGGGGGCCGGTGCACCAGCGCCTGCGCAACCAACACGCGCCGCTTCATGCCGCCGGAAAGCTGGCGCATATTTTGATCCGCTTTGTCGGAAAGGGAGAGTTTGGCGAGTAACTCGTCGATCCAATTATCCAGTGCCGCCCCTCGCGCGATACCGAAATACCCCGCCTGGAAACGGAGGGTCTCGCGTACCGAAAAGAACGGGTCAAACACGATTTCTTGCGGCACGATTCCCAGCGCGCGCCGTGCGGCCCGGTAATCGGACACAACATCGTGACCCATCACACGCAAGGTACCAGCGGACGCACGCGTCAATCCTGCCAACGCGGAGATCAGCGTGGTCTTTCCTGCACCGTTCGGGCCAAGCAGGGCAAAAAATTCGCCCTGTGCGATTGACACGGAAATACCAGCGAGTGCGACGAAACTGCCAAAGCGTTTTTCTACGCCCTGGACTTCAATTGCAGCTTTCATAGTGGCGTGGTAAGCACTTACAGAGCCGTAAAATCAACGGCGATGTTTCGAGTTGCCACGAACATTACGAAACAGGATTTTCCTGTTGAGACGGACAATGGATCATGTCGTCCACGCCGTAGAGTTGCGATAGCGTCGCCAAATTCTGCGGCAGGTGAACGTATCGCAACGATTTGCCCAGTCGCGCCGCCTCGCGACGCCAATGCAGCAACAGTGCAACGGCGGAAGAGTCGATGTCCGTCACATTCGCAAAATCAATCGCCAGGCAGCTGGGCAAGTTATCCTGGGCGGCGTATAGCGCGGTCTCTTCCAGAATTCTGGGCATGCTGACAAAATTCAGCGCGCCCTCGATTTGGAGAACCTCTCCCACCACCGTGCTGGAATGCGTTGTGTTCATGCGGACCGTGTTATTTTTGGGCGGCGTTCTTCGAATTACGGTCGGAGAGTGATTTGATCAGCCCGTCGATTCCGCTTTTCTGAATCTCGGTATTGAACGAGCTACGATAGTTCGTCACCAGGGAAACACCATCGATCAGCACATCGTATACCTTCCAGCTATCACCGGATTTTTCCAGGCTATAGTCGATTGGAATCGGCTGACCGCCGGGCTGAATGACCTGCGTTTTCACGACTACTTCCGCGTCGGTTGCCGCCATTTTCGTCGGCTTCACGTCGATGGTCTGATTGCGAAACTGGGTCAGAGAGGTCGAGTATGTGCGCACCAACAATGTGCGAAATTCATCTATCAGTGACTTCTTTTGTGCGTCGCTCGCGTCTTTCCAGTTCCTGCCAACGGCAAGCTGCGTCATCCGGACAAAATTGAAAAGCGGCAATATCTTTTCGTCCGCGAGCTTCTCGATTTTTTTCTGGTTGCCAGCAGCCAGATCTTTGTCTGCCTTGAGTGCGGCGAGGATTTCTGTGGTGTTTTTCCGCACCAGTGCGTCAGGCGATTCCTGCGACCAGGCGAGCTGTGCATTCATGCCGGCGAAGACGGTGGCGAGGATTAGTAATTTTTTCAGCATTTTGTATTTGATCAATGGTTAAGGGGACATCAAGAGTAACGTCGTCAGCTCGTTTTCGTCTACCTCATAACGTGAGGCAATGCACGATTTTAAAGTAGGTCGAACGCCTATTTTTTCGCGGCGGTCGTATCGCCTTCAGCCGCTTTGCCAAACATGAATTGACCGATAAGGCGCTCCAATACCACCGCAGACTGCGTAAGCGTTACTTTGTCGCCGTTCGTGAGTTTCTTCTCATCGGCACCAGGCTCGAGCCCAATGTAAACCTCGCCTAACAAGCCCGACGTCAGGATGGAAGCGCTGGTATCTTTGGGAAATGAATAGCGCCCATCCACGGTCAGTATCACCACCGCCTGGAATTTGTCGTTGTCAAACTTGATATCCGACACACGCCCGACGAGCACACCCGCACTTTTGACGGGTGCCTTCGCCTTGAGTCCGCCGATATTGGTGAACTTCGCCTCGACCGAGTACGTGCTGGATGGTCGATCCTCGCCAAGATTTCCGACTCGCAAAGAGAGCCACAGCAACGCCGCGATACCCATCAACATAAAAATTCCGACCCAAAGGTCGATGGTTTTACGATCCATGATCAATCACCTCTCAGCATAAATCCCGTCAAAATCAGATCCAGCAACAATACCGTCAGCGCAGACGTGACGACGGTGCGTGTTGTGGCGCGCGCGACGCCCTCTGCGGTCGGGTCCGCATCAAAGCCCTCAAATGTGGCAATGATGGAGATTGCCACACCGAATACAACAGATTTCACAAAGCCGTTGAGCACGTCGTATCGAAAGTCGACTGCGGCATGCAGGTTGCTCCAGAACACACCTGAGTCAATGCCCACCAGCAGCGTTGCCACAAGATAACCGCCGAAAATTCCCATCGACGAAAATAATGCGGCAAGCACCGGCATCGATATGGCACCGGCCCAGAATCGCGGTGCCACCACCCGAGCCATCGGATCAATGGCCATCATATCCATCGCTTTGAGTTGCTCCGTGGCCTTCATCAAACCGATCTCAGCCGTGATGGCAGAACCCGCGCGACTCGCAAACAGCAAGGCCGTTACTACCGGCCCAAGTTCCCGCACCAGCGACAACGCCACGAGTACACCCATGGTTTCTTCCGCGCCGTAATGCTGCAGGGTTTCGAAACCCTGCAACCCCACCACCATGCCGATGAATAATCCCGACACCATGATGATGACCAAAGACATCACGCCGGCAAAGTAAATTTCCCTGATCGTCAGGCGAAAGCGCCGGAAACTCATACCGGAGTTGGCCAGGATGAGCATGAAAAAACGCGCCATTGAACCGCCGCGCCAAAGCGCGTTTATGCCCCGTACCCCCAGGTTTCGGATCGCGTTTATCATGACTGAGTCCGGGATGCGGGGAGGGTTGGCACGAGGCCAAGCTGCTCACCGAAGTCACCGGCCGGATAGTGAAACGGCACTGGCCCGTCGAGTTCCGCGTGTACAAACTGTTTCACGAAGGGCTCTTCGGAATGACGGATTTCATCCGGTGTTCCTTGCCCAACGATGCGACCATCGGAGATGAAATACAGGTAGTCGACAATTTGCATCGATTCCACGATGTCGTGGGTCACGACGATCGACGTCGCGCCAAGTGCATTATTGAGCTTGCGAATCGTCTGGCCCACCACCGATAGCGATATCGGATCCAGCCCGGCGAACGGCTCGTCGTACATGATGAGCATCGGATCCAGCGCCACGGCGCGTGCGAGTGCCACCCGCCGCGCCATTCCACCGGAGAGTTCGGCAGGAAACAATTTCGCGGTTCCCCGCAGACCGACGGCATTGAGTTTCATCAGCACCAAATCGCGGATCATGTCTGCGGGCAAGGTCGTATGTTCGCGTAACTGGAAAGCGATGTTGTCAAAGACCGTCATATCGGTAAAAAGCGCACCAAACTGAAACAACATACCCATTTTCCGGCGCATCGCGTACATCCCGTCGCGATCCAGCGAAGCTATATCCTGGCCGTCGACTCGCACCATACCCTTTGACGGTGCCAACTGCCCACCGATCAGACGCAACAATGTCGTCTTGCCACAGCCGGAGCCACCCATGATGGCAACCACTCTGCCCTTGGGTACTTTCAGGCTGATGCCCTTGAGGATGGCGCGTTTACCATAGGAGAAATCGACATTGTCGATTTCAACAAATGACTGTGATGGGGTGGAGGACAAAATTGTATGGGTTGGTTTTTGTTGGCGCAAAGTCGCATGGGCGACCGCTATATGTTTCATTTTAACATTTACCATGCCCGTTTCAGCGGGTGTGGCGCAATGTATTGATCCTGTCGCTGACGTTTGTGAGTGCCGGGCCGCTGTTGGCGTATTGCCGACCCGCTCAGCGTCAACGAATTCGCCAAACTTTATTGCCGCGGCTGTCACGGCGTCCCTATAATCTTAAAGAAACGATCTCCTTTAAGCTGCTCTCGAGCCAATGACATTGAAACCCGCACTACTTATCGTCGACGATGATCCTCTGATCGGGGAAAGCCTTTCGTTTGTACTTTCCGACGATTTCGACGTGCGCGTGCGTGAAACCCGGGCCGACGCAATGGCATTGTTGAAAAGCGGCGAGTTTCAGCCACAGCTTGCGCTCATTGATCTGGGGCTACCCCCGCTTCCGCACTTGCCAACAGAGGGGTTCAGGTTACTTGGTGACCTGCTCGCCTGGTCTCAGCGCATTCGCATTCTTGTCTTGTCCGGACAGAACGAAGATTCGAATGCGCGGCGCGCCCGCGCGCTGGGCGCCGTTGAACTGGTGCCCAAACCGTGCGAACCCGGACATCTCAGAAAGCTCCTTTTTGCCGCGCTGAAATCCGACGACGAAGAGCAATTCTCCAGTCCCGATGAAATTGCCCACAGCCTGATCGGTGACAGCCCGGCGATGCGTAGCCTGAGAAGCCAGATTGATCTCTACGCATCGTCCACTTTCCCGGCGCTGATCGAGGGGGAATCTGGAAGCGGCAAGGAGCGGGTTGCCGCTGCGCTGCATTATTTGAGCCCGCGTGCGACGCTACCGTTCCTCGCATTGAACTGCAGTGCGATTTCGACAAATCTGGTTGAACCTACTTTATTTGGCTATATCAAGGGTGCATTCACGGGTGCTGCGACAAACAAGGCTGGCTATTTTGAGGATGCCGGTGACGGGACGTTGTTCCTTGATGAGATCGGCGAACTACCGCTCGACTTGCAACCTAAATTGCTCCGCGTACTTGAAAACGGCGAATATCAGCGAGTGGGCGATACGCAGTCAAGGCACTCGAAGGCACGCATCATTGCTGCAACCAATCGCGATCTGCGAGCAGAAGTGAAAGCCGGCCGCTTTCGCGCCGATCTCTTTCACCGCCTGTCGGTTTTTTCGTTACTGGTTCCACCATTGCGGGAATTGGGTAGCGATAAATTGAAGCTGATGGAACACTTCCGTCTTCAGTATGCGGCCAGACACCACACCGAACCCTTCACTCTTGACGACGCGGCGCGCGAGGCCTGGCAGCGCTACGCGTTTCCGGGTAACGTGCGCGAACTAAAAAATATGGTTATCCGGCTAACCGCCAAATACGCCGGCTACAAGGTAGGCTCTGCGGAATTGGTCGCGGAAATGGAACTTCCGGAAGTTGAGGTGCCGTCGGTGCCCGACACCTTTGAGCGCCTCGACCCAAGGCGGGAAATTGAAAACAACCCCACGTTCAATCTCGATCAGGCCGTGGCCGCAGTGGAGTTGAAATATATCGATGCAGCGATCAACTTGTCGCGTGGCAACATGTCGCAGGCGGCAAGAGTGCTGGGCGTCTCCCGATCAACTCTTTACAGCCGGCTCGACGCGTTACGGCCCGGCACAAATAAAGTGATTTCCTAGGCACTAGTTGATCTCCTCTTGGTAACCTCAGGAGAAGTTCAACCAGCTTCAAACGCAATGCTACACTTTGTTCGTTTTACGACTAAAGCGGAATTCACCATACATGACGATGTACCTTGAACATTTCGGGCTTCGGGAAGCGCCATTCAAAATCACACCGCACACCGAATTCTTTTTTGCCGGAGCCAATCGGGGCGAAACTCTTGAGGCACTGATTTACGCCATCACCAGTGGCGAAGGCATCGTAAAAGTGACCGGCGAAGTCGGCGCAGGCAAGACCATGTTGTGCCGTGTCCTCATGGAGCGCCTGCCAAAATCCGTCGAAACCATTTATTTCGCTGTGCCGTCGTTGTCACCTGATGAGCTGCTGGCCACAGTGGCAAGCGATCTTGGCGTCGAAATGGATGGGGCCAATATCACCAAGCTGATCCGGGCGCTGCAAACCCGCCTCATTGAGATTTACGGTAGCGGCAAGCGTGTCGTGGCATTAATCGATGAAGCGCATGCGATGCCGGTGGAAACGCTGGACCAGATCCGCCTGCTGTCCAATCTGGAAACCAGCCATGAAAAATTGATCCAGATTGTATTGTTTGGCCAACCGGAGTTGGACCAGCATCTTTCAATGCCCAACATCCGGCAGTTGAAAGAGCGCATTACGCATAGCTTCAATTTGCTGCCTTTGCCGGCGCGCGATATCAAGGACTACCTGAATTTTCGCCTCCGCGCTGCTGGCTATCACGGGCCCGACTTGTTCAGCACAGAAGCGTTAAAACTCATCACGGAGGCTTCCGAAGGGCTGACACGGCGCATCAACATCTATGCAGACAAAACCCTGCTCGCCGCCTACGCCGCTGGCACACACACGATCACAACGGATCACGTGCGCGCGGCCATAACCGATACACAGATCGTTCTTCCCCGACCAAAATCCGACCGACGAAAACTGGGGTTCGCGATTGCGGCAGTGCTGTTGATCGGGGCGCTGATCGGCTTCGCCGCCGGGCAGTACTCAATGTCTGCGGCACCACTGCCTGCGGCAATTGCGCCAACCAAGGCGATTGCGGCACCGCCAACACCAGGGCAGGGCGTCATCAAGGCCTCAGAGGCGGTGGTAACGTCCGATGAGCAAGTGCCGAAGGTCGCGCCAACGCCGCCCGCCCCACTCGTATCGGGCGGCTCCAGCGTCGTGGCGAAGCCGGAAGCCGCGATCCCGGTTACCGCAATTTCGCCTGCGCCAAACGGGTTGCGCGGATCAAGTGCAGCGGCAGCCGTCCCGGAAGCTGCCATGGCGGCAGCGACGCCGATATCGGTCGTAGATGCCAAAGCCTCGGCACCCTCAGACTGGCTCGGCACGCGCCTGGCCACAGACGCGGCCCGTATTGCCGCGCTACCGAAAGACCGCTACGCGATTCAACTGATGACTGCCGATCAGCGTCGGCAGGCCGCCATCGAGACCTACCTGCGTGCCGTCGGCAATGAGCTTAATTCAGATCTGATTCTGGTTTTTCCAACCGGCAGCGTGAGCGACCCGCGCGTAACGGTGCTTTACGGCAACTTTGACGGGTCGGCAGAGGCAAGCACCGAACTCGGCGATTTACCCGCACGCATTGGCAAGTTTCGACCTTACATCCGCTCGTTTGGCGCAATTCGAAATGATCTGCGCCCGGGGCCCCTCTAGCGGGTCGAATGCGCAGTGCATACACACGTATTTTTTACGTGCCAACGCAAATAATTTTTCCTTTCTAATGTGAATTTGCAAATAAATGTTCCAAGCCATTGCTTTTGTTGGCTAATCCACTTATAACTATCTGTGTATTTTCTAAAATACCTGAAATTTTTGCGCGCTTAGCTTTGGCGGGGCCGGCCTCATCACAATGCCAATTACAAAAAATAGATTCGTGAACTCGAGTATTTCCGCGCTGTGGCACCCTGTCGGGATTGACGGCGGTGCGACGGTTCGTTCAGCTTTGCACGTTCTCAGCTGCCTTTGCCTTATGACGGTAGTCGTTGGTTGCGGGACGCTGCCGGTTGCCCGCACGGATGGGCACCTCAAGAGCGACTCCCCGGTCGATGGCGCAAAATCGACCGACGGCGTACCTGGTGCGTCATCGGTGCCCCAACCGGTTCGCCAAGTCCCGCTGCCACCGCCACCCACGGCGCGTATCGAAGAAGTGAAATACTCGGTGACCGTAAATAACGTCCCGGTTCAGGAATTGTTGTTCGCCGTCAGCCGCGATACCAAAGTCAACATCGATATCCACCCTGACATCAATGGGCGTGTGACGTTAAACGCAATTGACCAGACCTTGAAGCAGATCCTCACCCGAATATCCAAACAGGTCGACGTACGCTGGGAAATCGATGGCCCCAATATCGTGGTCAAGCCGGATTCGCCGTATCTGAAAATCTACAAGGTTGACTACGTCAATATGCAGCGCGATTTGACGAGCTCCATTGGCGTGCAGACACAGGTCGTCGGTCCGAGTACCGGTGGTGCTGCGCCGACCGGCGGGGGCGCGGGACAAAATAGCTCGATCGTTAAACTTGAAAATACGAGCAAGAACAAATTTTGGGAAACCCTAGGGAACAACATCAGGGATATGCTCCGCGAAACGGACAAGCTGTTACCGGAAGGCAGTTCCGAAACCTTTACGCAAACGCGCTCCCAAGGCGCCACGGCCAGCAATCGTCCACAAACCGCGACGCAACGCCGCGCTGCGGGACAAACCGCTCAAACCACCACGACCGGTCCGGGCGTCGCAGAACAAGCAGCGG
>JANYHZ010000067.1 GCA_025362135.1 Betaproteobacteria bacterium
CCAATCGAGCTGGTGCTGGTGACATACAGGCTCACGGCGGCCGCCCAGAAAGGGATCGTTCGGTTACCGACGAAAAATTCGGAGGTCGACTGCTTTTCTTCGCGCCAATAGCAATAAACGCCGATGCCGGCGATGGCGATCAGATAGGCAACGATCATGACCCAGTCGAGCGGTCGCAATAAAAGTTTGCCCCCCTCAATCTCGGACAGATTGAATTCCGCATTGGTCGATGTTTGCCCAGCGTGTTCCCAGAGAATTCCGTTGCCAAGACTGGATCCGCGCTGCACGTTTGCGGGAAGCTCATCGCCCTGGGTTGAAAACGCATTCGTGATCGTGTGATACGTGAGTAGCCGTGCGCGCCCTGACGATAGCGCGCTGGGGACCGATCGCACGATGAAAAGCAGGTGTGCCTGCCCGGTGGCGCGCGCCGCGCCTTCAACCACCGACCCCGGCAAGAACCCCTTCGCACTCCAACCCGTCGCCGGTGCCCAGCGCCACAATTGGTCGCCCTTGCCCTCTTGCTGCCTTGCGGTGACGTAAAGCGCAGCGTCCTGCGCCACAACCGAAGTGACGCTGTTTTGAAACTCGGCGGGACCGGTGAGTAGTTTCCATGTTGCTTGAGGCGATGCGGTATCGATCAAGAACCAATGCAGCGCGCCATCCGCCGCCCTGCCGACGATGGTCAGGACGCCGCCAAGTACCGCACCTTTGGCCTCGGTAATGGGCAGGGGGAGTGATGGCAAGGACTTCGCAGGTGGCAGAGTTGCATCAGGATAAATTTCAACCCGGTCGCTACCCCGCCCGACTTTGGTTTCAAGCAGTAAGTATGGGCGCTGCCCGTTTGCAATTGAGGCCAAAATTCTGCCCGCGGGACGCCATGACATCAGCAGCCATTCTTTACGACTATCGTTCAGCCGCCAAAGTTGATTTCCCTTTACAACAACGGGCTGCCCGGAGGCCACAAACATTGCGTCGGGCGTGCCGGAAAATGCGGGCATCGCCACCTGCTTAACAGAGACGAGATTTTCTGCATTTGCGTGGACAGCAACGATGCACAATAAAGTGCAGGCCAACAACTGCTGTAGAAATCGACGCATGCTGCTCCGTTGGGTCGTTCAGGCGGCTTGTAATCATTTGCGTTTGGAAGATCCCACGCGCGAATTGTTTGCTCAATATTCGACCACCAGAAATATCTCGGCCAACATGTCGATACGGAAACCCGATTGCCGATTTCGATCTTAATTTTCTAGCGTGATTTCCATACGGTGCAGCGAAAAGTCTGGAACCAAAATTGGTCGTGACGCTGATGCATATCTGAACGTAATCGTCCCTACATGCAGGTGAAGTCTGACCGCATACACAATAAACAAGAACCACCTAAAGGCATATTCAAGATATGTTTTTTACTTCTTTACGGTGGAGTTTCCGCAGACTAACTACGAGAAAAAATAGGCAAACAAAAAAGCAATACAGGTCGCGCAACGCGATTCTCACGATTGCAGCCCCAGCTGCACGGGAAACAACGCGCGGATAGATCGCCATTCGGTGCGGCTCCGCAGCCATTTACTGCCTGGAAGCCGCGCCGGCGCTTGACTTATCCACTAATTTTTCACACCCTCATTCTTCATCGCTTCGAGCTTCGCAAGATCAATGCTTGCGACGGCCGTCTTGAGCGTATTGAGGTCGACATTACTGCTTTTTGCTTCCACCATGAAGCGCTCGGCAATCACGACGCTGTATTCACCCCCGCCGCTTTTGCTTGACTTTTCATGCACCAGACGCCCATTTATTTTTTGGGTCTTTTCGCTTCCGTATTGGTCTTCCTTCTCGCCCTGTACGCTGGCCCAACTGGCGAGGCCCATGAGGCCGCTGGCACCGCCGGTGTCGGTGATTTCGAGTTGAATGCTCTTGCCCGCACCATCCGAATATTCGGCCTCGGCTTTGGAAATCATGACGCCGAGGACGCCGTTCTTTTCGCTACGGCTGGATTTCTTCGCGAGTCCGCTTAGCGTTTCGGGAATCAAGGGTTTCAATTTCTCGATATCGACGGATTCGATCGCCTTTCCGCCACCGAGCGCAGTGCCCAGACCCGCCATCGCCGCTTTCATTGCTTCTTCCTGGTTACCACTCTTTTGTGCGGCCTCCATTTTCTTGCCTGCTTCTTCCATGTTCTTGCCGAACTGTTCCAGCTTGCCCACCGGGCTATCCTTGTCAAACTGTATCGACGGTGCCGACGAACGACCACCAAACGCGCCGGTGGCCATCATGCCTGCGCCGGCAAACATGCCACCGACAACAGAGATAAGGACCGACAGCACAATCGCACAGATAACCACGACAGCGGTATAGCCGATTGATTTGTCTTCAGGACACTTCATCAGTCTTGGCAGACCGAGATAGAGTAAATACAAGCTGTAAAGCGCGGCAAAAATCGCGAGCATGCCAAGGAAAGGGATGATGCTGAGGATACCGGCCAGCCACGCGGGTGTGTAGGCGTAGACTGCAACCTTCAGAGCCTGCTGTTTGTTCTTTTCGCCACCGAATGAAGGTGCCAGTGCGTCGATGATAAGCGAAAGAATAAACACGCCAACAAACGCCATCACGAAAGTGAAAATCGCGATGCCAATACCGGCAAGAATGGGTGTGCGGTAGGTACCAACAAAGGGCAAGCTGTGCCCGATGATGGAGCCGCCGATGAATCCTGCGATCGGTCCAATGATTGCCAGCGGAGCAACGTAGCCCGTCATCAGGTTGCTGGTCGAGGTCGTTTCGCCCGCGATCACAGGCCACTCGGTTTTTGGCGTAATGCAGATGTTTTTTGCGCGATCAACTAAATTCATTCTGACTCCCCGGCGTTGGTTGAAGGCAACACTTTAAGCGCTAGGACGCGTCGTTGTCGAGCCGGTCGTAAAATTAGTTTAAATGCTGAATTACCCGCCTGGCCACAGATTCGGAAAACACCAGCCCCATGTGTCCGATGGCGGAGACCGGAACATTTTCGGCCCACGCGAGCACGCTCGATTCTGGTGGGTAGACGAGATCATCGTTCAACGTGTAAATCGACAGCGCCGCGGGCGGTTTCCACCTCTCACTTGCCGCATTAGCCGCCTCCAACTCCGCAAGCGCCTGTAGCCAATCACTTTGATCGCGCATCTGTCGCGCATTGATACCAATTCCCATCCGCGCGAGCCGTGTGCCGTGGTGTGGCGAACCGAGCGACACCATTTTTGCCACGCGTGCGGTACGGCTTTGCGCCAGATAGGCGCGCACCAGCAAGCCACCCATGCTATGGGCGACGATCATCACTCGCGCGGCACCGGTCTCGGCACAAATGGCTTCCACCCGAGCATCAAGCTTCGGCACCAGCACGTCGATGCCGCCAAACAAAGGTGCTAATGTAATCGTGTAAATTGGTCCAAGGCCTCCGGCGGCGAGCGTACGTCGGAACGTCACCCACAAGCCTCGATTGCAAGCGTAGCCGTGCACAAGCAAGATTGGCACGCCGCCCGCGGTGCCACAAGGATCCGCACCGAGTGCGAAACCCGGAAACGGCTGACTCCAGTTAAAGCAGACGAATCGCGCCGCGAATTCGTTGGCAAGCGCCGCCATGCTGTTGCCCCACGGCAGCGAGCGACTGTCGCGCCAGCGAATCGCGCTGGCAATAGTGAAACTTCCCAGCGCATGGCTAAGCCGCCATAGCAACGCTAGCAACAACAGGTTCGCGACGATCGTCGCAGCGCTCATGCCGCGCTCGCTGAAAAAACGGGCGAGCCAGACGTAGAGCGTCAGTTCTGCGAGCAGGAAGGTAAGTAAAATCGCCTGAAGCATCAGAAAGGCGTCCACCATTTCAGCAACCACAGCGCCACCATGCCCGTGGTCATCGTGCCCAAAATATGCTTCGTCTTCAATGCGACCGCCGCGGCGAGTGCTGCCGCGATGATCCGGTAGATATTCACTGTATCGCCGGGCACAACATCACGAAACAACACATCTGGCACGATCAGCGCCGGCAGCACTGCCGCAGCGACATACTTCAGACTGCCGACCAGCCACGCTGGCACCTCCGCCCCGGGCGGAAGCACGATAAATGAAGCGCGCACCGCGATCGTGACGAGTCCGCAAACGATAACCGTCAACCAGGCGTCCATCCCGCTCACGTCTGTGCTCCCGGATTTGTGCCGGCACGCACGACCGACCACCGTTCTGCGAGCGCACCTACGACAATTCCCGTAATGGCGGCTGCGACCAGACCCAACTTTAGCGGCAATGCGATGCAAAACGCCGCCGCGACGCCAGCGGCAAGCGCCGCGCACCAATGGCTTCTGGTTCGTAACGCCGGAAATACCAGCGAAAGGAACACGAGTGGGATCGCAAAATCCAATGACCACTGCGTGGGTATCAGCGTCCCGGCAAAGACACCGATGGCAACGCTGGCCTGCCAAATACACCACATGGCGCCGGTGACACCGAAATAGTAGGCGTCCAGATGTGCGGGCACATGATGTTTGTCAAACCTGGTCGTCAGCATCGCGAACACGTGATCGGTGAGCAGGTAGGCAAACAGCCATTTGCGCAACCTCGGCGTCTGCCTGAAATACGGCGCGCACGCGGCGCTGTACATCATCATTCGCAGATTCACAACCAGAACCGTGAGCACGACGATTCCGCCGGGCGCATGTTGGGCGAGCAACGACAAAGCCGCCAATTGCGCCGCGCCTGCGAACATGATTACCGACATCGCCATGCTTAGCCATGGATCCATCCCGGCGCTGATGGAAGCTGCACCGGTGATCAGGCCAAAAGGAACAAAGCCAGGGATAAAAGGGACTTGATCCCGCAGGCCATGGAAGAACGCGGAACGGGCGGTTTGCATCGGTTGGATCGTAGTTGGCAGTGCGTTGACTTGTGTGCCCGATTCTAACTGTTCGCGCGCCAGCAAGTTCCGCGAGGCGTGCGACAATTCGCGAATGATCCTCTACGCCCTTACCGTCTTCGTCTCGGCCTTCCTGCTTTTCCTGGTTCAGCCTGTGATTGCCAAGCAAATCCTGCCCTGGTTCGGCGGATCGGCTGCGGTCTGGACAACTTGCCTGGTGTTTTTCCAGTGCATGCTGCTTGCCGGATATTTCTATGCGGATTGGACGACCAGAAAACTGGCCCCCAAGCGCCAAGCGCTGCTGCATATTGGCCTGGTTCTGATCGCGATTGCCCTCATGCCAATCATTCCCGACCCTGCGTGGAAACCGAACGGTGAGGAAGCGCCCAGTTTGCGCATCCTGCTGCTGCTTGCCGCCACCATCGGGCTGCCCTATTTTTTGATTTCCACTACCAGCCCGCTGGTACAAGCGTGGTTTAACAAGAGCTATCCGGGTGTCAGTCCGTATCGGCTGTTTGCACTGTCAAATCTGGCATCGATGCTCGCGTTGCTGGGCTATCCGTTTTTGCTTGAACCCTGGATCAGCACGCAACAGCAAGCCCTTGGCTGGTCAATCGGGTTCGGCGTATTTGCGGTATTGATCGCCACATCAGCGTGGTTCGGACTGCGCGGACTTCGCGATGAAAAAGCGCGTGACGCGTTCGAGAATCGAATGTCGGCTGGTACAGAAAATATTGCAGTGCCAAGCCGCCGGGAGAAATTTACCTGGGTTGCGCTATCCGGACTGGGTTCGGTCTTGTTGCTGGCGATCTCAAATCATCTGACACAAAACATTTCCTCGATTCCATTGATGTGGGTGGTGCCACTGGCGATATACCTGCTCACGTTCATTCTGTGCTTTGACGCGAAAGGCACCAACTCGATATGGTACCAGCGCACAATTTTTCTACCCCTGCTGGCGGTGGCGGTGATCGGTATGTCGTGGACGCTCGCCGACAAGGATTTACATTTCATGTTGTATTGGCAGATCGGATTATTTTCTGCCGGATTGTTCGTCGCCTGCATGTTCTGTCATGGTGAACTTGTTGCACTCAAGCCGCATCCGCGCGATCTGACGACGTTCTACCTGATGATCTCGATTGGCGGCGCGGTAGGGGCGTTGCTGGTGGGCGTGATTGCGCCGCTGACGCTTCCCGCCTACTACGAACTTGAAATCGGCATCGTCGCACTTGGCGTGCTGGCAACATGCCTGTTGTGGCGCAGGGTGCATTTCGGCCTGGTCATCCTCGCAGGGGCGGTAACGCTATTTGCCGGTTCGGCTGCGGTGTTCACGGTCATCCAGTTCAATGAAGATGTGTTGGTCATGTCCCGCAATTTTTACGGCACGCTGCGGGTCAAGCAATATGATCCGCCGAGCGTGGAATATCGCCGACGCTCGCTGGTCCATGGTGCGATATTGCATGGCGACCAATACATGGATCCGCCCTACAACCGCTCGGCCACGACGTACTACAAGACCAAGTCCGGAATAGGACGCATACTTTTGCTTAAAGAGAAGCTCGCCCCCGGGAAGTCCCGCAAAGTCGGCATCATTGGCCTGGGTACAGGCACCATCGCCACGTACGCCAACAAGAGTGACATCTTTCGCTTCTACGATATCAATCCTGATGTGGTCACGATTGCGCGACGCGACTTCACGTATCTCAAAGATACTGAAGCGAAGATCGAAATTTCGCTTGGTGATGCGCGTTTGAATCTGGAGAGGGAGCCGTCGCAGCAGTTCGATGTGCTGGCGATCGATGCGTTTTCCAGCGATTCGATTCCTGTGCACCTGATTACGCTTGAAGCGGTGCAAATCTATGAAAAGCACATGAAGCCGGATGGCGTCATTGCCTTTCATGTCTCCAACCGTTTTCTCGATCTGAAGCCGGTGGTGAATATGATCGCTGAAAAGCGTGGCCTCCATGTGGCGTGGGTTCGCGACAGCTATGAGGACGGTTCAACGACCAGCGATTGGGTATTACTGACGAGAGACAAGACACTACTGCTAAAACCGGAAATCCTAGACGGTTCCTACATTATTCCGCCGGAGCCCAAACTGCGGGTCTGGACCGATGATTTCAATAACCTGCTGCAAGTATTGAAGTGAAATGAGTCACGTCGTTGTTCTGGGGGCCGGCATTATCGGCATCACTACCGCCTACTTCCTGAACAAGGCGGGACATCGGGTCACGGTCATCGAGCGCAACGCGCACGCAGGGCTGGAGACCAGCTATGCCAACGGCGGACAGCTTTCATACAGCTACGTTGCACCGCTGGCTGGTCCTGGTGTGGTACCGAAAATTCCGCCATGGCTGCTGCGAGCCGATTCGCCGCTGCGGTTTTATCCCAAATTTGATTTCGACCAGTGGCGCTGGTGCTTGAACTTTGTCCGCGCTTGTAACCGGCCACAGGCAGAAATTTCCACCGTCCATTTGCTGCGTCTTGCGTATTACAGCCGTGATCTTATCCACGATATCGTCGCCAAAGAGCCGATCACGTTTGATTATCGCCGTAACGGCAAGCTGGCCATTTATTCTGATGCCGCATCGTTTGACGGCGCCAGGCGAACGCTCGATTTTCAGCGCGCATTTGGCAGCGAGCAGCACGCGCTCGATGGCAAGCAGTGTCTAGCGCTGGAACCGGCCTTGCAACACGTCAAGGGCCGCTTAGTCGGTGGGATTCACACGCCATCCGAAGATGCCGGCAACTGCCACGATTTTTGCGTGGCCATGGAAGACCTGCTGCGCAAACGGGGCGTGACGTTTCTTGCCTCTACCCGTATCGACGGTTTCGTTCGTAACGATTCACGTGCGTGTATCGCAGCGGCTCACACGACTTCAGGCGAGATTGAAGGTGATGCGTTCGTGATGGCGATGGGTGCTGCCAATGCCTGGCACGCAAAACGCCTAGGATTCTATCTGCCAATTTATCCCTTGAAAGGATACAGCCTCACGCTCGACACCAGCAAAGCGAAAAACTTTGCCAGTGCGCCGCGCATCAGCATCACCGATAGCGCATACAAAGTGGTGTACGCGTTGCTGGGTGAGGAGTTACGTATAGCAGGCATGGCCGACATTGCGGGGTACGACACAACGCTCGATAGGGTGCGGGTGAAGCTGCTGATCAGTCAGGCGAAAGCGGTATTTCCGAATGCGGGAGACTACGCGGCCGATCTAAAGCCCTGTTGTGGTTTGCGGCCCGCCACGCCAAAAGGCACGCCAATTCTGGGTACCACACCCATCGCCAACCTGTTCGTCAACGCCGGACATGGTGCATTGGGCTGGACGCTCTCCTGCGGATGCGCAAAGCTTGTGAGCGACTTGATTTCCGGCCAACAGCCCGGCGTTGCGATGGAAGGTCTCACGCTTGAAACATGATTATCAACCGCCGCTACACGCACGCCTCTGGCGGCACGCGCCCAAGTGGGCGGCATTGCATATTGCCCTCGTGATCACTGGCGGGCTGGCGCTCGATGCCTTCTTCGGTTGGTCCGGGCAGTACGCGGCGATTGCATGGACAGTATGCGTATGGTCATGGCTGTACAAAAGCGGCGGCACGGAAGAGCGGCGAGTGTTGATCCTTTGCACACTGATCGCCGGGTTCGGTGAGGTCATCCTCTCCCTGGTGTGGGGCTTGTACGACTATCAATTTTCCAACGTACCGTTGTTCGTGCCACCCGGACACGCATTGTTAATGACGCTGGGGCTGATCACTTCGCAATTGATGTTGAAACACAAGGCAGGGCGCGCCTTCCAGAGCATTTTTCCCTGGGGAGCGTTTATCTATGCGGGGTTTGCCTGGGTTCTTCGTTTTGACCAGTTTGGCGCCGCTCTGTATGGCGTATTCGGCGTTTGCATGATTTTTGGCCGCGCGAGGATGCTCTATGCAACGATGTTTGTGATCGCGCTGGCCATGGAACTTTATGGCACCGCGCTGGGCAACTGGACATGGGTCGGTACCACACCGGGTCTGGGAATCATCTCCGCCAATCCTCCATTTTCAGCCGGCGCCTTTTATTGTCTGCTCGATCTGCTGGTACTTGGCGCAATGATGCTACTGGCACCCAATCGCGTTATCACGAAACCGACGCCCTCATCTGGCGAGTCACCCGCACGGCTATAGCGTAAGATTTCCTTATCCCTATCCCAATTCCCACCAGCACCCGACATGATCCGGCTTCTCCATTTTGCTCTGTGTTTAACGTTTGTTTGGCTCGCAGGCTGCGCCAGCCAGCCGCGAACCAGTGCGCCACCACGAAACGAGCCTGCCGTATCGAAGCCGCCGGTTGGCAAACCCGCGTCCAGCCCGACACTGCAGCGCCTGGCGGATGAGGCCGCACTGCTTCGTCCGCTTGCGCAAAGCGAGCTCACACGCCAATTCCTCAATGCCGCCGGTGCACTTTTGCCAGTGGCACCTCGGACGGTATTCATCAACGAAATCACTCGCGAATATTTTTCACCCGTTGCAAAAGATGCCCTGCCGGAAGCCCGGCGCGCGCAACTCGCCCCGGTGCAGCTCGACGAGTACCGCTACTACTACACAAAATATGGCTCACCGCTGGCATATATGCGCGCGCTTGAGTTTGCAGCAGACGACAACTTCAGGGACGTCGCGGGCAAGCACATCCTCGACTTTGGCTATGGCAGCATCGGTCACGTACGCATGCTGGCGAGCCTGGGCGCGCAGGTGACGGCAGTTGATCCGGACAGCTATCTGGCGGCCTTGTATTCTGAGCGGAGTGACCAGGGAGCCGTCGCACTGGCACCGGCTGCGGGCCGCTTTCTCCGAGGTCGCGGTTCGATTACCCTCGCCCACGGCTTTTGGCCCAAAGACCCAAAAATTGTTGAGCAAGTTGGCCGCGGCTTCGATCTCATTTTGTCCAAAAATACCCTGAAACGTGGTTACATCAAGCCCGAACGCAAAGTAGACGACAAACGCCAATTGATCGATCTCGGCGTGAGCGACCCGGTGTTTCTCGCGGCAGTGTTCAACGCGCTAATGCCCGGTGGCAAGTTGGTGATTTACAACCTTCATCCCAAGCCAGGTGGCCCTAAGGAGAAATATAGGCCAATGACCGATGGTCGTTCGCCCTTTAGTCGTGAACAATACGAGAAGGCCGGACTGAAAGTTGTCGCGTTCGATACCGAAGATCATGTAAGCGCGCGGAAAATGGGCCAACTGCTTGGGTGGGACAAAAATCAAGCCGGTGAGACTGTTGATGATCTGGATGCGAACCTCTTTGCGCTCGTCACCGTGGTGGTCCGACCGACAAAATAGGTATGCACCACTGGAAAAAATCACCGCAAAACGGGATAATTCAAGACCTGCCGGAAACAAGTAAAGGAATTGCCAGGGGGTGGCGGTTCGCCGGAAAATAGATGGAAAGAAGGGATTTGCAACTCATGAACACCAACTACGCGCTTTCATTTTTGGTAACCGCTCGCACAGAACTACTTGTGTTGTTGACCCTGTCATGTGGACTGACCGCCTGCCAAAAAGCGGAGACAGTGCCGACCACGGCAGAGCGGCTTAAGTATGTTGAACAAAAACAACAGACCGAGCCTGATTTCTATGTGCCTCGCAAAGTTGTTGACTACATGTCGGACCTGAAAACGCTTAAAGACAATACCCCCAAACCCGTAACCCCCGCGCCTGCGCCTGCGCCAATAACGCCGACCCCAGCCAAGGCAGCCGAAGTGAAGACGGCCGTGGCAGAAACCAAGTCACCGGCACCTGCCGTGGCGGCACCGGTGACCCCGCCTCCGCAGGCAGCAGTTGCCGCGACCGCGCCAGCGGCGAATGTCGTCGCCAGTGCTGCGCCGACCGCGCGCCCGTTACCACCGAAGGAAGTCGCGTCTGCGGTCACTGTACTTTCGCGCGAGCAACCTGACTTCCCGCGGGAGGCGATGCGCGCGGGCATAGAGTCAGGCAGCGTTCGGGCACGACTTGTGATCAACGCAGCAGGCACGGTGTCGAATGTGGTGATCGTCGAGGCGAAGCCATCGCGCGTGTTTGATCGATCAGTCACCCAGGCATTAACTCGCTGGAAATTCAACCCTGGTGCCGAAGGGCGCACGTACGAGACCGAGATCAATTTCAAGTTGTAAAACTGGCCCGCGAATATAAAGGGCGGCGTGTATTTCACGCCGCCCTTTTTTTATTCCTTTCCTTGACCGCTGCGCGACCGCGCAACCACCGGAGCGTCGCAGCCCTACCGCTCTGACCTCGGTACGAACCGACAATAGCCTGTGACTTCTTCCCGATCATGGTATAGCTGCTTGATGCGCAGCTCAAAGTCCCGTCCGGTCAGTTGCAGGGCTTGTTCGATGACAGCACGGCATTTTTGCACTTCTTCGAGCCGTTTTTTCATCGGCAATTTCAGATTGAAGATGGCGCGCTCGGTCCAGCCCTCACGAAACCACATCGCAACGAGTTGCGCGATGCGTGCAGGTTGTTCAACCATGTCGCACACCATCCAGTCGACTGGTCGCTTCGGTCGGTAGCGGAATCCATCCTCGTGCAGATGTCGCACTAGCGCGTTGTCGACCAGGTCTCCTTTGAGCGTGCCATTGTCGATCGCCGTCACATGCAGGCCACGATTGATCAGTTGCCAGGTCCAGCCACCGGGCGCGGCACCGAGATCGACGGCCTTCATCTCTGGCCGCAGGATGCGTTCGTCGTTGCCCCCGACAAATACGTGCAGTGCCTCAGCAAGCTTCAGGGTGGAACGACTCGGTGCGTCGCGGGGCATCTTCAGCCGCGCGATACCCAGCGGCCATGACGACGCCTGGCGCGTTTCGGCCAGCGCCAGAAAGGCTTCACGTTGCGGTGTGAGCAAAACATGCAGGCGCGGTGCGGACTCGTCCTTATGCAGGAGCCCTGCGCTGATAAATTCCGCGCTGATGCGCAATTGCAAGGCCTGCGACAACTTCGAGAGCGCCTTGCCATCGTTGGTATCCGGATATTCGATCCAGACGGCGCTTACTTTTGCCACCTTTTGTTCGAGGAGCCACAATTTCGCCGCAGCAGCAATAGGTGTGACGCGATCATTCGTCTTAAGCGGAATCGGCACGGCATTGGCGCGCAACATCTGTCGCGCAAAAATCCAGTCGCGCCAGTCGGCAAGTGCAGCGCCGCGCTTGGCGTCTTTCGGCAAAAATGAAGCCATCACAAATCCGCTCAAAGGCTCCGCCATCCACGCGTGAGGTGCCGTACCGAAGCGCATCTTGAATTCGGCGGCGAGATCAGGCTCGAAACCGGCGCGGCAGTATGCGAGCCAGGAGATTGTGGGGGCATTCGTCATGTTGCGACTTTAGCGCAATTCCCTGGCCGAGAACGACCGGCCAACCTCGTATGAGGCATGATTTGCACTACCTCCCCTCCGCATCCAGCAAGCCCCCGAGGGCGTCCACCAGATCCGTCAACAGGTGATGCAATTCACCGGTCATCAGCGTGAAATCTGCATCGAAACGTTCGTCATCATTCTGCGCCGGCGCAGCTTCACCTTCTCGAATGACGTCAACCGCGAGCACACGTTTCAACCCCATTGAGTCAGCGAGGATGAATGAAACGCGATTCGCCCACGTGAGCGCAAGACGCGTGCATTGCTTGCCCGCAGCAATGTGGCGCTGTACTTCCTTTGGTTCCAACGCGTGGCGCACAAAGCGCACCGTCGCTTTTTCCTCGACCGGTGATTGCAACTCGGTCTCCTGATCGATGCTGAACCCGTGCGGGACATCATCGTTGGCGAGCCATGCGGTCATCGCGGCACCGGGCGAAATGGCCGCTTTCAGTCGCTCAATCACAAAATCATCGATGGATTTGCTCAGCAGCGTGATCACCTCGTCGGCCTTACCCGGTGAGCCCACATCCATCACCAGCCAACCGTTGGCCGGGTCAATCCAGATTGCTGTGCGACGGCGCACCGCAAAGGCCCTGGGTATGAGTTCGTCGGTAACTTGCTCCCTGATATCACGTAATTGCTTTTTGCCCGGCTTGTAGCCTTGATGTTGCTCGGCTTCGACCGCCTTGGCCTTGGTAACTTCCTTAATGACCGAAGAGGGCAGCAGCTTTTTTTCCGTGCACAGTGAAATCAGCATTTGGCCATTGACGGAATGTACCAGTCCGCCATCATCGCGAGGCGCGGCCCATCCCTGTGTCTGCATTTCATAGCCCGTCGTGCTGCGAAAAGGGTGGCGCCCCAGTTGCTCCTCAAGGCTGGACGCGCTGATCTTCCACGGCTTTGGACAGCGATACACCTGCAAATTCTTGAACCACATAAAGCCCCGCAAAAAGCGTCGTAGTGTATATGAAGCGAAGGCCCGTGCCACAAAAAAAGCGCAGGACAACGATTGTCTGCCCTGATTCTGGCAGAGGTTATTGCCAGGTTTTGCATCCCGCGCCCGACTGCGTTAAAATTCAGCCGCAAGCAATCCATCCAACAGGAGTCTCTGTGTCCAACATTCACACTAATTTCGCAATGTGCGCACTGCCGGTAGCAACGGCGGGCGATGTAGTTGCCGGTGTGCGTGGCGGATTTATCGATCTCCTGCGGCCGGCTCGATCCTTCGACTTCGGCACCGCACGCATGGCATTCGCATAACCCGGTAGCGCCTTTCAGCAAGGCCCTCGCCGGATCTAAACGGCGGGGAATCACACCGGAACCAAATTTCCCGCCTGTTGGCCCCGTTAGTTAGCGGGCCGGTAGTGCGCAGTTTCGGCTGCACGATTAGTTGGGAAAGAACAATAATGACAACAGAAACGCATCGGCTGGACAAGTATTTCGGCAAACTCTGGCGGAGCCGCGATTTCCGCACGCTATGGATTTCGCTCACGATCACGCATTTCGGCGGTCAAGTGACCTTCCTGGCATTGCCACTCACCGCAGCGTTGATGTTGAACGCTTCCCCGTTTGAGATGGGCATTCTTACCGCGTTCGAAGCCCTGCCGTACACCTTGTTTGGACTCTTCACTGGCGTACTGGTGGATCGCTCCAAAAAATTGCCGCTAATCATCATGGCCGATGTCGGTCGCGGTCTCGCGTTGCTTGCCGTCCCGATCGCGGCGTGGTTCGGCTGGCTTTCGATGCCGGTGCTGTACGTCGTGGGATTTTTGGTAGGTGTGGGCGGCATCATCGGTTGGGCCGCGTATCAGGTGTTCATGACCGAACGTGTCGGACGGCAAAATCTCGTGGAGGCGAATTCGCGTATCGCGCTTGCCGATTCGAGTGCGCAATTGATCGGCCCCGGTCTGGCTGGCATTTTCATTCACTGGCTGACCGCGCCCTTCGCCATCCTGCTCGATGCAATCGCATTTTTTACCTCGGCCATGATGCTTAAGAGCATCAGAGCGCAGCCAAGCGACGCACCCAAAATCCGGGAAAAAGATGCCACAGTCTGGCAGGATGCCAAGGAGGGCCTGCATCTCATCTGGAGCAATCCAGTCTTGCGTTCGCTCGCGTGGGGGCTCGCGATCTGGCAATTCCTGAAGCACATGTATTTTGCGATCGTCATCCTGTTCGCGGCTCGTGACCTCGCGCTTTCGCCAGGCACAATTGGTGTCGTCTGGATGATGGGCGGTGTCGGCTTTTTGATCGCGTCGTTCTGGGTGCAGCACGCCAACCGGAAGTTTGGCGTAGGGCGTGTGATGCTGGGGGGATTGTTGTCCACGGGTATCGCGTGGCTGCTGATTGCCTGGGTGTCGCCGGGTTCGTGGGCGGCGCTGCACCTCGGTATCGCAATTTTTGTGCTTGATCTTGGTGCAATGCTGTTCTTCATCAACTACCTCACGCTTCGGCAATCGGTCACACCGGACCATCTGCTCGGTCGAGTGACCTCGACGATGATTTTTCTGTCGATTGCTTGCGCGCCGCTGGGTTCGCTTGCCGGTGGTGCCATGGCCGAACTGTTCGGGTTGCGGACGACGATCGGTGTGTCGGGCGTCGGCGGGTTGGTGCTTTGCATCGTGCTGGCGAGATTTTCGCCGTTGGCGGCCATGCGCGAATTGCCGTCGCATATCCCACGTGTGCCACCGACGGTGGCCTCGTCACAGGAACTGGCGGCTGAATAAGCGCGAATGCGTGTATCCCGTAAATCCAGAAACGCTTCACGTCGCGTCCTATACTCGACAGAAACGACAACGCAAAGAGGGAGGAAAATATGGACTTTGGGACCACCATCCTGGGCGCAATGGGCATCGTCCTGGGTTTGTTTATGCCGGTCATGCTCGTCGGCCTCATCCTCTGGTACAAGGCGCGCAGAAACCAGTTAATGCATCAAACGGCGCTAAAACTCGCAGAAAGTGGACAGCCGGTGCCGCCGTCGTTTTTCGCTGATCGGTCGGGGCCGGACGTTAACCTGCGCCAGGGGGTTGTACTGCTGATGCTGGGGCTTGGCATCTGTGTTGCCCTGTATCTGTGCGGAATAAAATTCTGGGCGGTGGGCATCATCCCGCTGTTTATGGGGGTCGGCTACCTGATTGTCTGGAGACTAGAAGGCGGCGGTCGCAACGCCGTTACCGAATCGAAGTGATTTTTGTCATGTGCGAGCTGTTGCCGGACAAACGGACACGTCAATCGTGAAGCAATCACCCGGCTTCGCTGACAACGACCTCATTGCGCGCGTTCTGCTCGACGATGATCGAAATGCGTTTGGCGAATTGGTCCGACGGCACCAATCGCAGCTACGTGCAAGCCTGCGCAGAATGACCGGCGGCAACGTCGAACTTTCGGACGATGTCGCGCAGGAGACATTCATTCTCGCGTGGAAAAACATCAAGTCTTTTCGCTATGAGGCTAAATTCTCGACCTGGCTATATCGCATTGCATTCAACGCCTGGCAGTCGGAAGTCCGCAAGAAAAAAGAGGTACTGATGGACGATGCGCGAATGCCTGAACAGGAGGCAGTTGGCTTCGTCACGGAGTCGAGCGGTGTGCGGCGCGATCTCGTTCGGGCGATGGAGGGGTTAACCGTGGGCGAACACAACGCCATTGTGCAGTGTTATTACAACGATCTTTCGCATGAAGAAGCCGCGTTCGTGCTGGGCATACCGCTAGGCACGGTGAAAACAAATATACTCAAAGCCAAGGAAAAAATGCGCGCCAAATTGGTCGCGTACGGACCCGAAGCCGGTCAGGGAGTCGCAGCATGAACAATCATCTGAGTTTGCTTAGAGACAAGGTCGATGAGGTGCTAAAAGCCGATGCGCTGGAGCAACGCATGCTGCATATCGACGACGACGGATTTACCCTGCGGGTCATGGATGCTCTACTGCAAAAAAAACGTCTTTCTGCAGCGATGCGGTTTGCGATTCCGTTCGGTTGCACGCTGATTGCTTCAATCGTTGCGCTCGCATTTACGCCAGTGGGAAGCTTCATTTTTGATGCCTACATGGATCTGGTCACAGAGACCGTGACCCCGACCTTGATCGGGATGGCGGTGGTATTTTTCACGCTGTACGCGGTGAGCATTGGCGGTGCGCTTAGCGAAGATTAGTTGGCGAGAATGGTTTTCGAGTCGAAAAAGCCGCTCAATGAGCGGCTTTTTTGTTTGCATTTCTCTTGTTCTGGCGTGCGCTAAAGCAAATGCGCAACACCGGCACGCTCGTCTTCGAGCTCCTTCAACGTCGCATCCATTTTGCCGCGAGAGAATTCATCGATTTCAAGATCCTTGATCACCGTGTACTTGCCGTTGGCACAAATCACAGGCACGCCGTACATCACGCCATCCGGGATGCCATAGCCGCCGTCAGATGGCACGCCCATCGTGACCCATTTTCCGTTCGACCCCAGTACCCAGTCGTGGATGTGGTTGATCGCGGCATTGGCAGCCGATGCTGCGCTGGACAAGCCGCGCGCTTCGATGATGGCTGCGCCGCGCTTGCCCACCGTGGGAATAAACGTTTTGCGATACCACTCCTGATCATTTACAACCCCAGGTGCAGGCGCGCCGCCGATGGTAGCGAATCGGTAGTCGGGATACATGGTCGGCGAATGGTTACCCCAGACGATCAGCTTTTCGATGGAGTCCACCGGTTTGCCGGTCTTGGCCGCGAGCTGCGAAAGCGCGCGATTGTGGTCGAGGCGCAGCATGGCTGTGAAGTTTTCACGCGGCAGGCTGGGTGCGGATTTCATGGCGATATAGGCATTGGTGTTGGCGGGATTGCCTACCACCAGTACTTTTACGTCGCGCGACGCAACGGCATCGAGTGCCCTGCCCTGCACGGTAAAGATCGCGCCATTGGCTTCGAGCAGGTCTTTGCGTTCCATGCCCGGTCCACGCGGACGCGCGCCCACGAGCAAGGCAATGTCAGCATATTTAAACGCGGTCATCGCGTCCGAATGCGCGCTCATGCCGGCCAGCAAAGGAAATGCGCAATCTTCAATCTCCATCATCACGCCCTTCAGGGTTTTTTGCGCCTTCTCATCCGGAATTTCCAGCAATTGCAGGATGACCGGTTGATCCTTGCCCAGCATTTCGCCCGACGCAATGCGAAACAAGAGGCTATAGCCAATCTGGCCTGCGGCACCGGTCACGGCGACGCGCACGGGATTTGTCATGGGAAACTCCGGTAAGTGTGGAAGGGAAAAATGAAGGTTGCGAACGCGGTGGGAGCGTCGCGTGGTCAGCTTTGTATTATACAAAAATAGAATCGCGCGGAGCGACGTCGCCCAAGTGTCCGCGCTGACAATACCACACCGTGGCAAACAGTTCGGAGACCGAAACTCGATGTAACATCGAACGCGGCCCCGATTATCGTGTGTTCGCGCGCAGAATTTGCCTGCAGAGGCGAGTAAAAATAGCCGCTCGCGGCGAAAATTCTTTTTAGAAGCTCCTTGAAAAGTGATAATAGGCCTTGCGCAGTTGCCGTACGCAATTTCCGAGAACCCTGATGATCAGCATTACGATTGTTGCAATCACTTTTTTCAGCACCTTCCTTCTCCTCCGCGTCCTAATCCCTTTAGCGCCGGCGTGGAAATTGGTAGACCATCCCGGCGGGCGCAAAGATCATGTCGGCAGTACGCCTGTCGTCGGCGGGCTGGCGATTACGCTGGTATTTGTCGCTGCCTTACTTTTTTTGCAGACGAGCGCGTGGCTGGTAGCGGCCTTGGCCATTGTTACGCTGCTTGCCCTCGGCGCGATCGACGACATTCAGGATCTGGCGCCAGGATCGAAATTGCTGGTACAGGCATGCGTCGTGTTGCTGATGTATTACCTCGCAGACATAAGACTGACCACAGTCGGAAACCTGTTTGGCAATGGTTCTATCGGCACCTGGGTTTTTGCACCCGTTGTCACCGTCTTTGCCGGCATCGGCGTGATCAACGCCATCAACATGGCAGATGGCGTGGACGGCCATGCTGGATTTATCAGTTTGATTGCATTTTCGGCGTATGCCTATGTGGCGCGCGAATCGGCCCTATGGGAACAATACAAATTGCTGCTGGCGCTCGTCGGCAGTGTGGGCGCGTTCCTGGTTCTGAACGCGCGCGCGCCGTGGCGAGCGCATGCAAAGACATTCCTCGGCGACGCCGGCAGCATGGTGCTGGGCTTCATTATTGCCTGGTTCGCGGTTGATCTCACACAGGGCAATGGCCGCACATTTTCGCCGATATGCGCGCTCTGGGTGGTCGTCATCCCTTTGTGCGATTGTGTGTCACTGATGCTTCGGCGTAGATTGTCCGGCGGACGCATGTTTGCGGCGGACCGCCAGCACTTGCATCACTATCTGATGGCGCGCGGGCTCAGCGTCGGCCAGGCGACGATGGCCAGCGCGGCGGCGAACCTTGCGTGTGCGACCATCGCGCTGTCTGGTTGGAAAATGCACATTCCGGAGGTGGCAATGTTTGCGGGATTTGTATCTTTGTTCGTCGCATATCACCTCCATATGTCGCGCGTTTTTCGCGTATCGCCTGCTTGCAAACCAGTCGCAGAGCGCTCGGCGGCAGAAATAACACTGCGCTAACGATCAGTTAAAAGGTCAAACAGTATGCTTACGCTTTGCGTCGTCGGCTAAAATCGGTGCGTATGAAACACCCCGATGATCGCTTGGACCCGGCATGAAAGTGCTATTCGTTTGTACGGCAAACATTTGTCGTTCCCCAACTGCCGAGGGTGTGTTCCGTAAGCTGGTTGAAGATAGCCCGCTTGTCGGCCAAGTCGAAATCGATTCGGTCAGCACCCACGACTACCACGTCGGCGCAGCGCCTGACCCGCTTGCGATCAAACATGCCGCCATTCGCGGATACGATCTGAGTGCGTTGCGCGCGAGGCAAATTGGCCCGGGCGACATTGAGCGGTTTG
This sequence comes from Betaproteobacteria bacterium, assembly GCA_025362135.1. Lineage (GTDB taxonomy): Bacteria > Pseudomonadota > Gammaproteobacteria > Burkholderiales > Usitatibacteraceae > UKL13-2. The sequence goes on from JANYHZ010000067.1 coordinate 19,216, forward strand.
ACTACGTTTTGGCAATGGATGATTCAAATATCAGAAACTTGAAAGCGATGTGTCCCACGCGTCTTTCGCAAAAAATAGAGCTGCTGCTGGACTACGGCGGGGAGCCGGATGAACGAGAAGTACCTGATCCGTATCAGGGGAAACCACGGGATTTCGAGCGCGCGCTTGATTTAATCGAAGCCGCCTGCTGCGGTTTGCTCGCCTATTTGCTTGATCTGCAACGAATGCGCGCAGCCGCAACCGTCCGACAATCGCCATAGCAGAAACCGCTGTTTCGAGCGTATGCGTGCGACGCGCGCCTGCGCTCAGGATCGACGATCCAGATAAGAAGAAATCCATGCAAACGCCAGAAGCACCATGAACAGCATGGCGTTCGCCGGAATCTGCAAATTAAAGTCGACGCTGGAATGAATCAGGATCGACGTGACTCCCATGATGGATGCGAACGAAAGTCCTCGCATGAGCGGGTCACGACGCTGAAATTGCGCGATGAGCGCGACCACCAGCGACCAGACGACTGTTGCAAAAAGTAAGGCTCCACCAATCAAGCCGCTCTCCGCGACAAACTGTACGTAGTCGTTGTGCGCGTAGTCAAAAAAGCTTGAAAGGTCACCGCCGCGATAGCGCGGGAAAGCCACGTACCAGCTACCCGGGCCGGCCCCGAATAAAGGATAGTCGGCAATCAAGTCGATGCCATATTTAGCAGGCTCAGTACGCGTTTCTACTGATTCCGTGGACTCATTTTGCCTATATGCGACAGATGTTTGTTCGATTCGATTTGCGAGCTTTTCCAGGCCGAACCATGAGCCGACGATAAAGACGTCGATCGCAATCAAGCTCACGAGGAGAACTACCGTGCCACGCGTTGCGTGTCGGGAAAAAGCTATCCCTATTACACCAACGACAATCGTGCTGGCGAAAAAAGCCGTATTGCCCATACGCGAATGAGTCGCGACCAACGCTATGACGAGCACACAAAGCATTAGGCGCAGACGCATCTTCGGACTGAATATCCACTCGAGTACGCGTTTGAGGAATTGTTTCCACGTTTGAGCCTGACTGTCGCGCAAGCCTGCTATCAACAGCCCGATGCCTATCGCAAGCGTCATCTCCAGAAAACCAGCGAAATGATTGGGGTTGACATATGTTGCACTCGCGCGCGAGGCATGGCTAATCGCGGTGCCGAACCATTGATGCGAATATTCGGTCAAGTGCATCATCAATCCGTAAACGGCAAGAAAAAGCGCAAAAATTACTAGTACATAGGCGAATTGCTTGGTGCGATCACGGTTGCTGATCACGAGCAGCGTCAATGCGAAACAAATGACGTAAAGCAGACTTTTGAACCACGAAACTCGGGAAGCGTAAGGGTCCACCGAGAGTGCCATCCATGTTGACTGATCAAACCCTGCATGTCGCAAGTCTTGTACTGCAGCAGCTTCAGGTGACAGAAAGGCTACCCAAGCCTGCGGCATTGGCAAAATGAATAGTCCCTGATAAACGATCCAAAACCCTAGCAAGCCAAGAAACCATTTGGCTCGGCGAAAAGGCTCAGTCACTGACACCTTGCCGAAAGAAAAGCAGATTAGCCATCCAGCCGCGAGTCCAAAGGTCATGAATTCGAGCAGCGACCAGGCCCAGGGGCGGTTACTGCCAAGCGGAATAGGTGCCCAGACAAGAATTGCCAACCACGACCAAAAGAAAAGCCGGTCGTAGGGAAATTCACGGTACTGGAAATGGCGCGCCAACGACTTATCCGGGGTGTGGCGCGCAAGCGGGCGACGACGCCAATTTCTCAAATTTACAAACTTCCGCCAGCCGCCCTCGTTTCCGGGCGATGGTCACGATCTGTGCGCCATAGCGACGTTGACCGTTTTGCGCCAATGCAATGACCTGCGGACGCAAGTTGACCGGCATTTCATCCCAGAGTGCAAAACCGAGATCCACGACGACAAACTGGACTTCCGGTTCCCACGGACCAAGGTTTATAGCGTTCTGCAAGGCGACATACAGCCCGGTGTCCAACTGGCCCTGGTAGTACTTGGTCCAGGCTCGATTCGCCCATGCGTACGGCGACGTGGGCCGCAAGGCGACTGCACGCGAATATTGCTCAAAAGCCTTTGGCCATTGTCTGATGACGGCACGATGCGAACCTTGCTGACGCGTATCCTGCACGTCGATCGTATAGGCCCCACCGAGTTGTTCGGCTGTCGCTGGATTGTGTGGGTCGATGTGCTGCGCGCGCAAGAGTGCAGCAATAACTTCGTCCGCCCCTTGCGCGGTGACGGGGTCACCGGTACGCGCTGCCTGCGCCTGCAAGTACGCCTGGCGCGACATCGCATCCGTAACTATCAGGTCGGCAAAACCCCATCGCGCGCAGAGCACGCACAACCCGGCCAGCAGCATCGCGCCAATGACAGTCGTGCAGCGGCTCGTGAGGCCCGGAAGCAAATGTGGATCAGGCCTGGGCCGCTTTGTCTTTTGGTGATTGGCCGTATCCATAGGTGTAGCCTTTGTGACCACCATATCGACCATAACCGCTGTACTCGCCGTAGTATTTTTCGGCGCGCTCAAGGTCAAGCTGGTTTAACACCACGCCTAGAATTGGCGCATTCGCCATCGTCAATCGTTTAATGCCGGCACGCGCCAACTGATAGGGCGTTGAATCTGCCTTTACCACGTAGATGACCTCGTTTGCCACCTGTGTCAATACCAAAGCGTCACTGACCAACCCGAGCGGCGGCGAATCGATCAGAATGACATCGAACGCCTCCTTCAACTTCTCAAGCACGTCCGCAAATTTGGCCGATGAAAGCAACTCTAACGGGTTCGGCGGAACGAAGCCCGCCGTAAGCACATGGAATCCCCCTTGTTCGTGCTTGATGATGCACTCGCTGATGGGCGCGACTCCCGAAACCATGTTCGATAAGCCGGGCGCCCCCTTGTCCCGACCAACGAGGCGCGCAATCTTGGGCCGACGCAAGTCGGCATCAATCAGCAGCACAGATTTTTTCACCTGCGCAAGTGCGCATGCCAGATTGAAACACACTGTCGTTTTACCCTCTGACGGCACTGTCGATGTCACTACGATCACTTTCTTGGGATTATCCAAGGCACTCATCAACACGCTGGTACGAATAGTGCGGATGGATTCCGAAAAGAGCGACTCACCGTCGGTCAAAAAGGCTAGCTCGGATTTCGCGCTTTTTTTGCCGGCACCAGCCATTTTCTGCAGATACCCAAACATCGGCATCCCAAGCCGGGACTCAACCTCAGCCGCAGTATTGATGGTATTGCTGATCCGATCTAGCAGCAGCGAGAGCATAATTCCGATGAGCAGCGCCACTGAGGCTGCGATACTGATGATCTGCATCTTCTTGGGCGCATATGCAACGTTTGGAGTGTTGGCTGGATCAACCACACGGGCAACGGTGGATTGCAAGTCGCCAGCGACATTCGTTTCCTTGAATCGTGTCACAAACATATCGTAGAGCTGCTTGTTTCCCTGCGCTTCGCGCTCCAGCACGCCGAGCTGAAACTCCTTGCGGTTGATGCCTTGAATCTCCGCTTTACTCTGGCCTAGTGCGCGTTCGAGCGCCTGTTCATTTGAGCGCGCGACGTCATACTCCTTCTCTACCCCGGACACCACACTCTCGATCTGGCGCTTGACGTTATCCCGTGCGGACGCGAGTTCCGCATTAGCCTGCACCATGCGTGGGTGCTCGGGGCCATAGCGTTTGGATGCATCTGCGAGCTTGCGTTCGGCCTCGGCTTCCAGCCCTTTCATGCTCTGCACTGTTGGGTGGCGCAACACAGCCGGGATAGACTCATAGCCACCCGCACGACCTTGCCGTGCGGCTTTTACCTGGTTGAACAAGCTTTCCGCCTCGGCACGCTTGGTACGTACTGAAACGAGATCGGTGGTGGCCTGCTCGAGCGCCTTGGATGCACCCGACATCGCGACGCCCTTCACATCCACGATGCGCTCGCGCTCGCGGTATTCCTGCAACGACTTTTCAGAGGCATCGAGCTTCACGCGCAACTCACTCATACGCTCGGTGAGCCAGGAGCCGGCTTTCTGTGTCATTGCCACCCGCGCGTCGAGGTCACTTTCGATAAACACTTCGGCAAGCGCATTGGGCACTTTCGCCGATAGCTCTTTGTCATAAGCCGAAAAACTGACCTGAACCAGTTGGCTGTTACGCACCGGCTGGACCTGCAGATCGTCACTGACGAGCTTCGTAACTGACTTCAGAATATTGTCGCCTGTAGGTGTAACTCTTGTCGTAAACCATGACGAGGGCGATAAATAATCCCGCACGCTCGTATCCTGCTGGCGAGGGTCAAAATCGGGATGGGTAGTGAGCTTCAGGCGCTCTACAACTTTACGCGCCAGCTCACGAGACTTTAGTATTTCCACCTGTGTCTGGTAGTACTCGCGATTGCCGCCCATCGCGTTGTACACCTCCTCGATCGAAACAACTTTTGACTTACTTTGCTCGATCAATATAGTTGACGTCGAACGATAAGTGGGACGCATCGAATACACCACCAGCGTCGTGATCAGGCAAACCAGCAATACGAGGCCCAGAATGCTCCACTTTCGCTTGGTGATCGACCGCCAGTATTCGACCAAATCGAGAGTCTCGCCCTCGTCTCCCAACTGTGGCTGCATTGAACCCAGCGGCGCGGGCAACATGCGATCCATCAATGGCCTCGCTGCGAGTGCACGGCCCGTTAGCGCACGGTCATTCATCAGAAAAAGCTTTCTTCCACGGTGATGATATCGCCAGGCTGCACCAGCGCCTCAAGGGCGACTCGCTGGGAAATTCCCTTAACGTCCTCTTCGCGGATCACATTGATCTTCTCTTTCGAGGCACGCTCCTTGAATCCACCGGCCATCGAGATCGCCTTGCGAATGGTTAGGCCTGGCACAAACGGATAACCGCCCGGTTTATCTACCTGCCCATTCACAAAGAAATTTCGATACTCATGGATCGTGACGGTCACTTGCGGATTCAGCAGATAGCGCCCTTTCAACCCTTTGGTAATGAACTCCTCGAGGGCACCTACCGTCATGCCGCGCACGCGCAGCTCACCGAGATACGGGAACGAAAGCGTCCCCGCATCAGATAAGCGCACCTTCTCACGTTTCAATTCATCTTCGCCGACGACTTGTACCGAAATGACGTCACCGACACCGAGTTTGTAAATTGAAAGTTCTGACGAATTCACCGAAAGCACAGGAACCTGACTCAGGGATTGCCCGCGAGTTTGCGCCGCCGTTTGCGCCGCGAACATCACGCCAACGACACCAGTAGCCACAAGTAGGCGCACACGTGCTCTGGCTGACACCGCGCAAAGGTTGAAAAACAGTTGCATCAAACACCCCAAAAAAATTGGCTCCGCAAGCGAGGCTCGCGGAGCCAAATTATAGCGGAGTGTGTGTCAGAGCGTGGCGCCGACGGTCAACGAATAGACGTTTTTCTTGTAGTTGAAAGTCGAGTTGCTCGAATCACGGTTTGTGTTACTGAACTCGCCACCGATGATCAACCAGCGCTGCACTTTGTAATTCAATTTCAAACCAATGCTATCCGTGGAATCGCTACGGCCACCGTTCACGAAATCATCGTTTACGCGACTGATGCTCGCAAGGCTCGAAATGCGAGAATTCCATTCGTGTAACCACGTGGCACCGTATCGCTTGGTGAGCAGAAAATCACCGACCCCCGTCGATTCACCGAAGTTTTTCGAGGTCGTAAACGAGAACTTCGAGTAGCTTACCGGTGCCCACTGAATGGTAGCATCCCAACCGGAATTTGAGGAATCCCGCAGAGTTGGTGATGCAAAATCTTTGCGAATTTGCCCAACCTTGACAATACCGCTGGTCGCTGCTGTCGCATCCCAAGTTACGCCCACTAGATAGAAGCGCTCTTTGCTATCCAACAGCGAGGACGATAATTTGTAGTCCAGTCGATCCTCGCGGGCCTCAACCAGAAACGATGTCTTTTCGGCAAAGCGAGCGAAAAAGCGACCGGTGTAGCTGTCCGTGTTGCGATCACTGACATTTGTGGTTGCACGATTGTTGGTGTAGCGCTTATCGAAGCTGCTCGCTTCAAATTCAAATCGCCCACGTGCCTGATTCCCGCCAAACGCGAACAATCCACCAAAACCGGTATTTCGATATAAATCAGGCTCACCCCCGACGCCGCGATCTGTCGAGCCGCGTGGATCATGGCCCTTGGCGTATTCAGCACCGAGACGCAGGCCCATGCGGCTGGACAGAACAAATTCACCCGTGCCGGCAATGCGGTAATCGGTATAGCTGTCCGCGCGGCTTTGCACGTATCGCGCTGATTTGAGATTAGCATCCAGCGTAAAAATAGACGCGTTGCTTCGCGCCTGCAATTTTAGGCCGGGTGTCAACGCGTAGATAGTAGAGCTTTTCTGGTTGTTGCTGGTCAGAAAAAGGTTGTCGTCACGGCCAAAAGAGAACCCGATCGAAGGATATAGGGCAACACCGTCCTGAATAGGCCATCCACGCGGACCGTCAGCATCTTTTTTGACTTCGCCTGTGGGGATTTCGTACGTCGGCTTAACGGGCGGAGTGGTTTGCGCAGAGGCGCCGGCTGCAACAGATGCCAACAGCACACCCATCCACGTTGAGAGGTGATTTTTTTCCATGGTATTTTTCCTGCTTCATCGATTTGAGTATTGGTGCGAAGCACTAGTTGTGCGTACGGTTGCGCAAAATCTATTTTTCGGCGTTGCCAAACAAGGCCGACAAAAATCCATTTCGCTAACTACTCACGTCGCTTATGCCACTAAGCGAACGTATAAAATAAGAAATTGATGCTAAAACAATACTTTATTCCAGAATTCTCATGTGGTCAATGAGATAAATGCAGATCGGATCTGAACCAATCAGTGCAGTGCACACACCGGTTCAAACAAATACGGCGACCGCCTGGTCGCCGTATTCCTGCGCCTAGCTGCCGCTACCCTTGCCGCCGCCACCCGAACCAGTACTCCCCGCACCGGTTGTGCCGCTGCCTGCTGCGGGACCAGTGTTTCCAGTGTTAGCCCCCTTTGCATCCGCTACTGATTTGGCATCTGCCGCTGCTTTGGCATCGGATGCTGCCTTCGCGTCGGCCGCAGCCTTGGCGTCTGCGGCGGCTTTCGCATCCGCGGCGGCCTTTGCGTCTGCCGCTGCCTTGGCATCCGCTGCCGCCTTGGCATCGGCTGCGGCTTTCGCGTCAGCAGCGGCTTTCGCGTCAGCAGCAGCTTTCGCGGCGGCCGCGGCTTTCGCTGCTGCCTCGGCCACTGCTTTCGTCAATGCATCGCTAGCAACGGACTTCAACGCAGCCGCCAGAGCTGGACTTGCGGCGACCGCTGCATTGATGGCTGCAATGGTACCGCTAGTGACTTTCCCGTTACTGGTCAACGCTGCCTGTCCGGCTGGAATCGGGATGGTTTTCCCTTGAAAGGTAAAGCTAATCGCGCCGTCGGCGACCGTTACCACTACGTCACCCCCCGCCGTAGCAAAACTGATGTCAGTGCCGCGAATTCCCATGGTCGCGTTGGCGGTCTTATAAGCGACCCGATTAGGCGCTACCTTACCGATGACGCCGGTAATGGCTCGCAGGCTACCTGTGACCAATGAGAGCAACACGCTGCTTTTGGCCGGTTCCTTCTGATCGTACTTATAGGTAGTGATCGCCAAACGGGACTTGGCCCCCATCGCGACGATCTGACCATCTTCGAATCGCAACACCAGCGATGAGGCTTCGCCCGTTGCGACGTTATCGCCTTCGTCGACGGTATCGCCGTCCTTTAGCGACCGCGGTGACCCGGCAATCGGGATTGCCTGCGCCGTACCCCTTAGTGCGCTCACGATGGCAGGCGCGGCAAAAGCAATCTGGCTTACCATTGCTAGCGCGAGACCAATCAATACTGCGAAGATTTTTTTCATGCTGGCTTCCCTTGTCAGTTCGTTTGACGCGATGACGCTTCAACCATATTACCCAATATTTTACGTTAACGCGCAATTGGC
>JANYHZ010000109.1 GCA_025362135.1 Betaproteobacteria bacterium
TTGATCTGGTCGGCAAAATTGAACGGCGACATCTGGCTATAGACATCCCGCGCCTTCCAGAAGTTTCGATCTTCGGCTTGGAAACCGAATGGCGTCAGCGTCCGGTTGTACGCGCCACTCTCGGCGATGCCAGCTGCGAAGAGCCGGGTGTGCGCGAGTAGATTTGCCACCATGAATGCGCCATAGGAATGTCCGCCCACCGCTATCTTGCTGCGATCCGCGACACCACGACGTACCACTTCGTCGATAGCTGCCTCCGCACTGGCAATAAGTTGTGCTAAATACGTGTCGTTAGGCTCCTTGCCATTGTCACCCACAATCGGCATCGACGGATTGTCCAGCACGGCGTAGCCTAGCGTCAGAAACGGCAGCGGCCCGCTAAAATTCGGTCGTACATATCGGTATGGCGAACCTGAGACCTGGCCAGCCGCTTCAGCGGAAAGAAACTCACGCGGGTAGGCCCACATCAGCAACGGCAGTGGTCCATCGTCCTTTTTGTATCCAACCGGCAAATACAACGTCCCGGAAAGTTCAACGCCATCTTTGCGTTTATAGCGGATTACTTCCTTCGTCACCGATGCGATCGGATTTTTTGGTGTCACGAAACGCGTCACTGCCTGCATCGCGCCAGTAGCCAAATCGCGAACGTGAATATTCGGGGCGTCGGTGATACTTTCCCGCTGGAGGAGCAGCTTCAGCGTGGGCCCGGTATCGAAAAGCGCAATCGGCGTGTCGTACTGCGGCGCCTCTGAGCGATGCAGGCGCTTTGTTTCCCGTGTTTCGAGGTCATACCGGTCAATGAAGGGTCGATCACCTTCGGGCGAAGCACCGTTGCTGCTTAAATAAATTGCCTTACCATCGGGCGAAAAATTCAGGATGCGACCGCCTCGTGAGTCGGCCTCCGTTGCGGGCGCGCCGGGGTCGCCGTAGCGATCTTCCGATGATCGATCAAACAACTTCACTGGCGCACGTGCAGTATCTGCCGGAAAAATCCTCCACGTAACTACGCGGCGTGTTTTCCGCGACGCTTCCACAACCAGTGCGACGTCGTCACGCCCCCAATACGCTGTCTGAAATCGGAGATCAAATTTTGCGAGTGTCTGCGGTTCGCCATCGAACGGTGCCGCCAGGGCGAACAATTGATCGCCGAGCCCATTGCGCCGACCCTCGATGGGTTGCACCCACGTTATCGTCGCGGGTATGTCACTGCGCCAGGCATACTGGCGTGGCCCTTTGCGCACTGCGTCCGGATCGAGTTCTTCATTCTCGGCCAGCGCCAAATCGGACAATGTTTTTATCAATTTTCCGGCGTCCTGATCGCGTGCATCACGAATCTCGGTTTTCAGCGGGAAGCGCGAAATAGGCACCGAATATGAGTAAGGTCGCCGAATGGTTTGTACCATCACAAACTCTCCGTTCGGCGATGGATGGAACGCGCGAATCACGCCGGTTGCGAGTGGCGTTGTCTTGCCGTCCAGCCCTATGCCTGCCAATTCGGACGTGCAGTAATAATCGAACAATGCCTCGTCGTGTGGGGACTTCAACAAGTCTTGATAGGTTCGCGCGATATTGCGTTTGCCCAAGTTTTCCAGAATCGACGGGCCGCTGGGCAGCTCCACAAATTTCGGCGGGGCACCCCGACCGGAAGGTACGAAATTCGCGACTAATGACTTTGAGTCGCTTTGCCAGACAAATGCCCTGCCTATTGCGCTGTTCAGTACACGGTCGGTCAGACGCTTCGCGACAGCTCCGTTAGCTGTGTCGGCAATGAATAATTCAATGGCGCTATCTTTCACCAGACTAAACGCGATGCGTCTTCCATCCGGAGACCATTGCGCATCGCCGATGCGCGCGCCTTGCGGCAGTCCAGTAATCACCTTTTCAACGCGGTCCGCTATTCGGACCAACTTGATACCGGTCGCCTGACCTGTTCGGCTCTGATTGTTATTGCGCGGATTGATGCGTATTCCGGCCAGACGGATTTCGGGTTGGGCCAACTCCGCTACCGGCGGCAGCGCGGGGCGCTCGATCAGCATTAGCCAGTCGCGATTGGGCGAGAGCAGTGTCTGAGGAATTTGCGGCGCATCGATCATATCGACGATTGCCTGAGATGGGACTTGATAACGAGCGACGTCCGCAGCGTAAGACACGCTGCACGCCAAGGATCCTAATAAAACGCAAGCGACCAAGCTCAACACGAACGTCTGTGGCTCAACCCTTCCCGCAAAACAAGTGTGTTCTCTCAAGCGCGCAACCATTCCATCATGGGCAACCCGCATCATACTCCCGGTCGACCGGTCATCGCGTCGGCACAAACGCGATGCCAACCCCTTGCCCGGGTGGCCTTGGAACTGCCTGATCAGTAAAGCAGACCTTCCTCAGCAAACGAAAGTGATGCGCCGGGTGCGACGATAAAATGATCCAGCACCCTCACGTCAACCAGCGCCAACGCCTCCGCCAACGCTTTGGTTAGGGAGCGATCCGCAGCACTCGGGCTCGCTTCACCCGATGGGTGGTTATGCGCCAGGATCACGCCTCCAGCATTGTGAGCTAGTGCTCGCTTAACAATTTCGCGAGGATAGACACTTGTTTGTGTCAAGGTGCCCCGAAACAACTCGTCAACAGCAATAACGCGATTTTGCGCGGTCAGGAAGACGGCGACGAAAACCTCATGCGGCAAGCGCGACAACGTCATGCGCAAATAGTCGCGGACAGCCTGCGGAGAATTCAAGGCATCCGCTTTCAAGACCTCTTCCTCCAGCGCCCTGCGGCCCATTTCAAGCACTGCTTGCAACTGCACGTACTTGGCAGGTCCTACGCCATTTACCGAGCAGAGTTGCGTCTCGCTCGCGGAGAAGAGACCGGCAAGATTGCCAAATGTGCTCACCAATTCGCGTGCCAGGTCCACTGCACTTTTGCCTTTTACGCCAACCCTGAGGAAAATGGCGAGCAATTCCGCATCAGATAGCGCTTTCGCCCCGTGCTTCAACAAGCGCTCGCGTGGACGCTCGTGCTCAGGCCATTCTGTGATTGCCATGTTTTTGAACGATCCTGTGTAAAATAATCAGATGGTTACGAAAGCTGCAAAAAAAGTTTCGCGAATCGTGCTTGGCATCACCGGCGGCATCGCCGCCTACAAGTCCGCTGAGTTAACACGTCTAGTAAGAAATGCCGACATCGAAGTGCAGATCGTTATGACGAATGCGGGTACCAAATTTATTACCCCGATGACAATGCAAGTTTTATCCGGCAACCCCGTATTTCTAGACGCGTGGGATAGCCGTATCGGCAATAACATGGCGCATATCGAATTATCCCGCGCAGCTGATGCCATACTGATTGCCCCGGCCAGCGCGGATTTTCTTGCCAAGCTTGCCAACGGCATCGCTGACGACCTCCTTTCAACGCTTGTGCTCGCCCGCCGGCCTACATGCCCGCTGCTGGTCGCACCCGCAATGAACCGAGAAATGTGGGAAAACCCTGCTACCAAGCGCAATATCGCGCAACTTATCGCCGATGGCGTAGCCGTACTTGGGCCGGAAGAAGGTGATCAGGCATGCGGCGAAACGGGTCTCGGTCGGATGCAGGAGCCGACCGCGTTGCTGGCGGCGGTCCAGAACCTCGGTGCGCCAAAATTGCTCACTGGAAGACATGCGCTGGTAACTGCCGGCCCCACGTTCGAGCGTATCGATGCGGTTCGCGGGATCACCAATTCCAGCTCCGGCAAGATGGGTTACGCCATCGCACAGGTGCTCATTGATGCCGGTGCGCGCGTGACGTTAGTGAGCGGACCAACATCAATACAGCCACCTACAGGCGCGACGTTCGTGAAAGTTATTTCAGCTTCGCAGATGTTTGCCGCTGTTAAAGATAATTTAGCCGACGTTGATTTGTTTTTTAGCGTGGCGGCGGTCTCGGACTACACGCCCGAATCGCCAAAAACGCAAAAAATAAAGAAAACAACCGGAAAAATGACCATTGACCTCGTGCCCACCGTGGATATTTTGGCTTGGGTCGCAACGCAATCGCACGCGCCGTTTTGCGTGGGCTTCGCGGCAGAGAGCGAGAACGTCGTCGAATACGCTCGTAAAAAGCGGGAAAATAAGAAAATTCCAATGATTGTCGCTAACTTGGCGGCGGCGATAGGTGCTGACGACAATGAAGTAACTATCGTGGACGAAAGTGGGGAGTTTCCGATCCCCAGGTGTGTCAAAACAGAAATTGCCCGCGCCATTGTTGATCACGCCACGAGACTTTTCTTGGCGCAGCCCAAAGCGCGCTCGGCCCTAAAATCTGTCAAAAATGCATAAGCTCGACGTTCGCGTACTCGATAGCAGGCTTCTCGAACAACTTCCTCACTATGCGACTCCGGGTTCGGCTGGCCTTGATTTGCGCGCCTGCGTCGACGTACCCCTCACGCTAAAGCCCGGTGAGACGACGTTGATACCCTCCGGGATCGCGATACATCTTGAGAATCCGAAATACGCGGCGATGGTTTTACCCCGCTCCGGTTTGGGCCATAAACACGGCATCGTGTTGGGAAATCTTGTCGGCCTGATTGACTCCGATTACCAGGGGCAGATATTTGTTTCCATCTGGAATCGCGGGCAGGCAGAGTTCACGATCCAACCAATGGAGCGCATCGCCCAAATGATCGTCGTGCCGGTAATGCAGGTTAAATTCAACGTCGTACCGGATTTTACTGCTTCGTCACGCGGCGACGGCGGGTTCGGCAGCACCGGCAAGAAATAGACATGGCAGTGGCTCGCAGAAACAGCGAACGTCGGCGACTCTTGCCACGAAACGTTACTCACGGAAGCTGTGCCTCCTTTTCCGCATCAGACCTTTTACTCCGACCTCATCGATATGATCACTCGCCATTTTTATCACTTTGCAATCGTACTCACGGCCATCGTTGCAATGCTATCAACCGGCGTATCTGCCAATGCGTCCGCGGTGCCGGAAGGCAAACCCCAGACAGGACTGCCAACCCTCGTTCTCAAGGTAGGTAGCCAGAACGTGCGCGCCGATGTTGCACACACGGAGAACACTCGTCAAATCGGCCTGATGTTTCGGCAAAAAATGGGTAAACAAGACGGGATGCTCTTCGTTTTTCCGGAGATTGGCTACCACGCGATGTGGATGAGAAATACGCTCATTCCGCTATCTGTTGCGTACATGAGCGAGAGGGGTGTCATTCTCTCCATTCATGAAATGCAGGCCCTCTCGGAAACGCCGCACCAATCTGCGGGGCCGGCCCGCTATGCGCTGGAAATGAATTCAGGGTGGTTCAGATCCAACAAAATCAACGTGGGCGATTCGATTACGGGCCTCGAAAAAGCGCCAAAGCTTCAGTAGCGTTCCGGTTTGTCCCGCTCTCCCTCCTGATCCCATTCCCACTCCCGCCAGCCTTTGAGCATCGGGAAATACAAACCCAGCCGGATCGATTTCGCCTGCGATGCGCCGTGAATACCGCTCAATATCGTTGCGTAAGTCTCTAACTGCGCAGCGTAGCGATTTTTCTCATTGTCCAAAAACGTGTCGACATCCCCGCCCTCGTGATTGCCGGTTTTAAAGTCGATAATCCAGCGCACATTCTGAGCATCGACGAAGGTGCGGTCGATGGCGATATTCGTAAGCGTGCCGTCCCGAAAGCCCGTCAACCGCCATTCTGCACGCGCTTGCAGGTGCTGTTCAAGGGCCCAGCGCCCGCGCGAATCCGCGAGCGTGTTGCTTAACGCGTCGGCCACACGATTTGCGGCGGCTGACAACTCGTCGGTCGAGACGCCACGTCGTGCGAGCTCTCGGTCGATGCTCGGCATCAATGTCGAGATGCGTTCACGGCTCCATTTGTCCACGCCGTCTTCTGCAATGCGCTGAAGGACCGCGTGCACGATGCTACCAATATGTCGCGCTGCCTCCCCGGCCCACGCAAAATCAATTGCGATTTTGCCGCTTCGCTGATCTGGCCTGCCAGGCAAAGCCTGCCCGGATATTGCGTCCGGCATTGCAGGCAGGGGCTGCGTTCGGCTGATGCGCATCGGCCCGAGCGCAGGGTGCGTTGGCAATGTCGTCGGCGGCGTCGCTTGCGATTCGACAGTTTCAGCATGCAGTTTATCCAGAAGCGCCGCTGTCACGGCAGGCCACATTGCTGCCAGCAGCGAGTCTGCGCGTGGTGACGCAAGCATCTCAATGCCCTCGCCCGCCTCGTCATCCACCTTAACACCGACGGTGCCAAGTAAATGCAATCGTCGCTCCGCTCTCGTGGCGGCAACGTAAAGCAGCCGAACATGTTCGTGTTGCTGCTTCCCACGCTCCTGCTGCAGCACATATCGATAGATCGCACCTGACTCGACTTCCTCTTCGGCGCCTGCTTCCCGGATCGGTGCCAACAATAATTCACGCGCACCGGTATCCGGGTTCGGGTGTTCGGTCCAGACGATCAGCTTCTTGTCGTCGCGTCTTGGCGGGCGGTGCAAGCCGGGTACGATTACGGTATCGAATTCGAGACCCTTCGCCTTGTGAATGGTCATGATCTGCACTGGTGGAACATCTGCGCCACTCTCTACTTCACTGGCGCCCGCAAACAGTCTGTCCATACGGCGCTTGAGTGCGGTGAGATCAATCAACTGGCCACCGCTTGCCTGCGACTGTGTTTCCGCTTCGAGCAACGCGAGGAACATGGCGGCATCGTTTAAATCGTTTTCATCCGCCAGACAGGCTGGGCCGCGCAATCGGAGCCAGGTATTTTCTACGGCCTCGCTTAATGGCACGCGGCGAAGCAGTTCAAGCGCGGGAGCGAGTGCGTCGCAAAAGCCTTTCACGCGATCCTGGCCGTCGTCCGACATCATCGCCGCGCAGCTACCATCATTGAGCAGTTCCCAAACCGTCCGGGTATTTGGCGTGAGCGCGCCATCGACGGTTGCGGCACCGGAGGTGAGGATCGCAAGGTCATTCAAGGTGAGTCCGCACCATGGCGCACGCAGGACAGAAAGCCAGGCGATTCGGTCGGCCAAATGCATCAGCGCGCGCGTGAGCGAAAGCAAATCCTGCACAACCGGACGCGTTTTCAGCGGATCGATATCCACGGCGCGAAAAACGATATTTGCAGCTTTGAGTGCGGGCACAATCTCGCGTAAATGGCTGCGATTACGCACCAGAATGGCGATGGTAGCGTCCGGCTTTTCAATGCGGTTGGACGCGATGATATTGACCACGCGACAAGCTTCGCGAATATCGGATTGATTTGCCACATCAGGTGCGTGTGGCTCGGCCACTGTCGTGGTCTTTCTCAGCCAGCATGGGTGCAGTGTGACGCCCGACTGGCGCGACCCCGTGTCGTCCGCGTGACGGCCCGCAGCGAATGCCACGCTCGGTGAGTGTGGAACCGCGCCGGTAGTCGGGTCCTCGTTGGCGGGCATCAACGTATTAAAAGCGTCGTTCACCCAACTGACCACCCCTGGACACGAGCGGAAATTTACACTCAACGTAATCGTATTTAAATGTACCCCGCCAACGCCATCCCGCCATGCTCGCGAAAACAAACTGACTTCCGCTTCGCGAAAGCGGTAGATGGATTGCATCGGGTCGCCAACCAAAAACAGAGTGCGGCCATCGCCGTCGCTCCAGCCACGTGTCAATTTCTCGAGCAATTCAAATTGTGCAAACGAAGTATCCTGAAATTCATCCACAAGCAGATGGCTGATGCGATAGTCCAGCGCCAAAGCAAGATCGGTCGGTGCGTCATCGTGACCAAGTGCACGCGAAGCGGCCTCGGCGATTTCGGTGAAATCACATTGGCCGCGTTGGCCAAACACGCTCCACAACGCAGCAACAGCGTGGGGCAGCAAACGCACAATCGCACCCAAAATCTGCCACTGGCTTTCGCTGTATGTCGCGGCGGGCAGGGAACGCAATTGATAAAGTGCGGCTGCCGTTGGTGCACTTGTCATCGCATCACCCGACAAAGAAGCGAGCAACGCACTCATGCGATTTTTTTGTGCACTGAATCGTGCTTTTTCGTCCTTGCTCACGCCAGCGGGGAAGCCCTGATTCTTGTTGATTGCTTTTCGCCAGGTACCCGCTTTTGTCAACAACAATTCGGCGAGAGCAAGCCACGCCGGTAGTGCAGACGCGACACCATCAGGGAATGCTGCCAGGTTATTTAAATCTGAAAGTCCAATATCCACGGGCATCGCAGACAGGTTTTGCCCTGCGATCCGCGCCAGCTCTAGAGTTTCACTCTTGAGTTCTTGGGAGAAAAGCGCTGCAATACGCGCCGCCGCATTCGCACGAACACGCGCCAAACTTGACTCCAACAACTCACGCTCATGCATCGCCGATAGATTGCGCAACCAGTGATCGCGTGAGCGCAACACGTCCGCGAGCAAACTCTCCGCAACCACCACATTGTTGTCAAGGTGGGCAAGCAACGTGGCGACGTCATCCGCAATCGCCTTCGCGTTCTCGTCCGTATCGTTGACTTGCGCGAGCAAATTGCGCGCTGCCTCGACGTAAAGCACGCTCGCATCATCGATGCTTTCCGGTTGCGCGCCGAAACGCGCGAGTAACGGCATTTGACGCGTAATCGACGCATTCAATGAATCGATCGTCTGCATTCTCAATCGCGACGCATTGTTAAGAATCTGCCAGCCGCGCTCAGCGTCGCGCGCGAGCACAGCACGGGCCAATCGCTGTGTAGCCCCGTCTTCGTTGTTTTCGCTGCTATTCGCTTCCACGAACGCGTCGAGCACGCGCTTTCGCATCTCGGTCGCAGCCTTCCGGGTGAAGGTAATGGCGACGATCTCTTCTGGCTCATTTACGTCCGCTAGCAGGGCAAGATAGCGCTGAATGAGCAGGCGCGTTTTGCCAGACCCCGCCGGTGCCCGCACGACGAACGAGCGCGATACATCGATGGCTCGGTCCCGCTCGAGGCAGTCTGCGACGGTGGTCAAGGCGGGATTAGGCATCGACCGTCTCAACAGGGGCAACAGCAGCATTATTATTTTCGCCACTGTCGCCGCTATCTTCATCAAGCGACTGCGCGCTGTTCAATTCGGAAATCCTGCACAAGCTCTGCAGATCACATTGTGCGCAGGTC
The DNA here is from genome assembly GCA_025362135.1 of Betaproteobacteria bacterium. Taxonomy (GTDB): domain Bacteria; phylum Pseudomonadota; class Gammaproteobacteria; order Burkholderiales; family Usitatibacteraceae; genus UKL13-2. The sequence continues at coordinate 9,101 of JANYHZ010000109.1, forward strand.
AGATTGCCGTTTTTCGGGTCAACCAATGCTTCTCCCCTGATGAAATTTTTCACCAGCGTGCCAAGCGAGCGCTCCCACTCCGCAATCAGCACGTCCCAGGAAGAGTAGCCCTTCTTTTCCATGCCAAATTTAGTCTCGATGGGTGTCACGTCCGGCAGCATATTTTCCACAGCCGAGATACCTTCAAAACCAAATACTCTTCCTCTCGCGCCACGCTTTACCCGTGCAAAGGCGAGCACCGAAATGGTTTGCTTTGCCGTCTGAAAATAGAGCGGTAGCTGTGGCTCATCCGGCCGCTCTCCCAACCAACCCGCCACGTTCGCGGCACCCGTTTTATAGTCGATCAGCGCGTACGTGCCATCAATCAGCCGATCCAGTCTATCGAGTCGCAAACGCATCGACATTCCTGACAACGTGGCGTCACACGCTTGTTCGCAGGCTACAACGTCAAACGGCGCACGCTCCTGTTCGTACACCAGCCACTCATTGACCAAACGAACGAGTCTCGACTGCTCGATATCGGCGAAGCGCCCGCTGAGATTGTCCAAACCCTTGGCGTATGCTTCGTTGATCGCTTTCTCGACCATCGCGTGCACCAATCGCTGCCTCGCAGCTTCATCCATCGCGATCAGTTGCGCGTGCGTTTCCAGCCGCGTCCATACCAGGCTCAAAACGCGATGCAACAAGGTGCCTCGCTCGGTCGCATCCAGTCCTGTTTCCGGAGCGCCAAGCGTTCGTGCGCCCAAACGATGTCGCGCAAATGCGCGGAAAGGACAAGCAGCTTGGTCGCGTAACACAGTTGCACCGCCGATGACCTTGATCGGCACGGAGAGAGCATGCAGTGGTTCGTCTGGAATCGCTTCGCGCTGGCTTAATGAGCACAAGACGCGCGCATAGTCGGTCGACGCGCTCTCGCCAATCAGCACCGCCAATTTAGTCGGCGCAACACCGCGCGTCAACGCACTCGCGGCGCGCGGTCGTTCACCCGCCTTGTCGCCGTTCCCTGTTTCTGCATGACTGAAAACCACTTGCGGCGCGCAGCGACGCCAGTCCTGGGTAATGTGTTGATCGAGCAGCAGCGAAGCCACAGCCGAGGCCTCGCTTACGCCGGCTGCCCGCTGCAATGTGGCAGGTAGGAACGGGTTGGGTCGCGCGGGAAGCGGCCACGCATCCTCACTCAAGCCCGTCACCCAAAGTGCATCAAATTGCTGTCCAGCCGATTCAAGAATGCCCAGCACTTGAATTGGCGCGTTGTAGTTCGCTTCAATTTCGGGCTGGAAAACGGTGCCGGCAACGATACTACGCAGGTGGTTGAGCGCTTCGTCGGCGCGCATACGCGGCTGTATAGTTTCTAGCGTCGCCAACGTGGCCAACGCACTGCGGAATTTTTCCAGCACCTGATAATCAGCTGATTCCAGCTTCGCGTCCCCAGGGTATCCCCAGCAGAGCAGCACCTTGCTGAAATGTCGGCTCCAGTCAAGGGGTGATGGTTTTCTGGCGATGGGACTGCGCGCAGGCTTTGCGTTTAGAAAAGTCCCGCCAATGGCTGCCGCCCCATCAATGAGCGCAAGCAGCCTCGGACATCCTGCAACTGCTCGCATCAGTTGCGTCTCACTTCCCACCTTCAATCTGCGTTGCAGGGTAAACAAGCTGATTTCCGGTGCGACAACTTCTCGGAGCGCCGCATCCAGCCTTGCCCGGGGGCCGATTTCCGTTGTGGCACCCGCAATGAATGGCGAGCGCAATAAGGCGCTGACTTCAAGGAAAGGGATAGTGCGATTTTGTGAAAACGCGATCAGCGAAAGCGCATCGTGAACCAAAGCGTACTCATTGAGACCGAGTCCGAGAGAGATATTGAAAGCGCCCGCATCTATGTGGCGTACCACTGCGCGTTGTCCGGGACGCAACGCATCGGTGAGAGCGCGCACGACATCGCTACGTTTGGCGCGAAGATCGGGTATGACGATGGCAATGCGTTGCTCAGGATTCACCTGCAAACGCTGCCGCGCCCATGCCGCGCAGCCGCGCAACTCGGCATCTTCATTTGCAAATTCGACCCGGCGACACGGCTGGTGCGTTTGTGTCTGTATTGGTGTTTGTGGATCTGAGTCCAACAACTGGACAGATTGCACCGACACGCCAAACCGCTCGCAAGCGGCAAGAAAATTTTGCTGTTGAGGCGTAACAATGTCAAACCCCGCAGTAAAGAGCTGGTGCGGGAGGACTTCCATCCAGACTTTTCCTTCCCGCATCGATCCAGCCAAGGCCGTTGGCAGGACCGCTGCGTCGATCAGAGAGCGTTCGCGGCACAATTGCTCGAACCGCTGCGCCCAGCCAAGGAAAACCTCGGCATCTTCAGACAGTGGCGTCTGGCGCATTGCAGGCAACAGCTCCCATGCATGCGCCACCGACCAAGCGACCGCAGCCAGATTGGCTGTTCGCGAGACACTCAACAAATGGCTGCTTACATCCGATGCGCGGACCACCTGCTCCCACAACAACTGGCTTTGGGCGACATCCAGTAGCTGCGCGAGTGCGCATTCTTCACCGCGCAAACTCAACGTTCGGTAGCTGCGCTCCAGAAACGTGGTGAGCGGGAGAATGTCGGGGGTGGCCCAGGCAATATTGCCTGCAAGTTGTTGTGCGGTATCAAATTGGCCGCGGAGATACGCGGCAAGACGCCGATTAGGCGTGACGACCGTCACCCTAGCGTGCTTGGACAACGCGTCAAACAGCTGCCGGATGGAGAACGGAGTCGAAAAAATGGTCGAAGCAGAAGGAGAACTCATACTGCGCACACTTTCATATGCCTCGAACCCTGGATGATTGACGGCGAAACCGCTTCGCGACACCAGCGCCGCAAATTACTTCTCCAGCAGGTGCGCCTTGTCTTTTACCTTCGTCCAGTCATCCGCGTCAGCGGGAGCGGGCTTCCGGGCAATGATCGGCTTCCATCCTTTGGCGAGCTCCGCGTTAATCGGTATGAACTTGCGCTGATTTTCAGGCACATCGTCTTCGGCAAATATTGCCTCAACCGGGCACTCGGCTACGCATAAAGTGCAGTCAATGCATTCGTCCGGGTCAATGACGAGCATGTTCGGGCCCTCGCGGAAACAATCCACGGGGCAGACATCGACACAGTCGGTATATTTGCATTTGATGCAGGATTCGGTTACTACGTAGGTCATAAACAGCCCTTGAAATTCAACTACCAGAGCAATATTTTAACAGACCGACACTGCACTACCGTGCACCGGGCTTGCTGCGGCTTGATGTGACGTTCAATGTCATAATGCCGTTCAGTTTTCTTTTTCGAGGTTCCATATGAGCGATGCGATTGCCTACGTTTCCGATGACACGTTCGATGTCGAAGTTCTGCAAAGTACCACGCCCGTGCTGGTCGATTATTGGGCAGAATGGTGCGGGCCGTGCAAAATGATTGCGCCTATTCTTGAAGATGTTGCCAGGGAATATGCGGGTAAGCTCAAAGTCGCCAAACTGAATATCGATGAGAATCAGGCGACACCGCCAAAGTACGGCATTCGCGGAATCCCGACGCTCATGCTGTTTAAAAACGGCAACGTGGAAGCCACGAAAGTCGGCGCGTTGTCTAAATCCCAGTTAGCGGCGTTTATCGACGCCAACATTTAGTCATTGACAAGGGCGCGTTCGCGCCCTATCCTGCACCGAAATCTGCGTTGATTGTCATTCCGTAGATGTCCCGCAGTTACCCGTAGTTACCTTTAGCGCCATCGTCCTACCTCCCATTCTTGTGAGTCAAAACCCGGTTTTCCTGGGAACCCTCGGAAAACCCGCGTGGAGAGGCGCTATGTTTAGCGGCCATTTCTTGTCCGCATTTTTCCAACAATCAAAGCCATGCAACTATCTGAACTCAAACTAAAGCACGTCTCTGAACTCGTCGAGATGGCAAACCAGCTCGAACTCGAGGGTGCCAATCGCCTGCGCAAGCAGGAGCTGATTTTCGCGCTGCTCAAACACCAGGCGAAAAAGGGCGAGGCCATTTTCGGGGACGGTACGCTTGAAGTACTGCAAGACGGCTTCGGTTTCCTGCGCTCGCCCGACATTTCCTACCTCGCCGGGCCAGACGACATTTATGTCAGTCCCTCGCAGATTCGCCGGTTCAATCTGCATACCGGCGATACCATCGAAGGTGAAATTCGCACGCCCAAAGAAGGTGAACGCTATTTCGCGCTGGTCAAAGTCGATAAGGTCAACGGCGAAGCGCCGGAGAACGCAAAGAACAAGATTCTGTTCGAGAACCTCACGCCACTATTTCCGAACAAGCCATTCACGCTGGAACGCGATATTAAATCCGAAGAGAACATTACCGGCCGCGTGATCGACATCATCGCGCCAATCGGCAAGGGTCAGCGCGGTTTGCTCGTCGCGTCGCCTAAATCCGGCAAGACAGTGATGCTGCAACATATCGCGCATGCGATCACGGCGAACCACCCGGAAGTCATGCTCATCGTTTTGTTGATCGATGAGCGCCCCGAAGAAGTGACGGAGATGACGCGTACAGTTAAAGGTGAGGTTGTTTCGTCGACCTTTGACGAACCCGCAACGCGGCACGTTCAGGTCGCTGAGATGGTGATCGAAAAAGCCAAGCGTCTGGTCGAACACAAGAAGGATGTGGTCATCCTGCTCGATTCCATTACCCGCCTCGCGCGCGCGTACAACACCGTCGTGCCGGCGTCGGGCAAGGTACTGACGGGCGGTGTCGACGCGAACGCGTTACAGCGCCCAAAACGCTTTTTTGGTGCCGCGCGCAATATCGAGGAAGGCGGTTCGCTGACCATTATCGCGACGGCACTGATCGATACCGGCAGTCGCATGGACGACGTGATTTACGAAGAATTCAAGGGCACCGGCAACATGGAGGTCCACCTTGATCGCCGCGCGGCTGAAAAGCGCGTTTACCCCGCGATCAATGTCAACCGCTCGGGTACGCGCAAGGAAGAATTGCTGATCAAGCCGGAGTTGCTGCAGAAGGTTTGGGTGCTGCGCAAGATGATGTACAGCATGGATGAACTCGAGGCGACCGAGTTTTTGGTCGACAAACTCAAGGCAACCAAAAACAATGCTGAATTTTTCGACTCGATGAAGAAAAGTTGAACACCGCAGTATGCAAGGCGTCGTTCTTCGTTGTGGTATTACCGAGTCAGGGTGCTAGTACTTAACGCGCCCGTCAGGTCCGATAATAGTCACATCGGCAAAGTCGGACCCTCGACGATTTGGTCCAGCGAAATTGACGACAAACCCGCCCAGATCCACGTTTCGCATTCCTTCCAGCGCGGTCAGCAAGCTCTGCCGATTCGGGTTGGCACCGGCGCGCTTCAAGCCTTCCACCAACGCTTTCGCCGCGAGATATCCTTCGAGGCTCAGCGTTGAGGGTTGCGCCTTGGGTGCAAAATCTTTCAGCGCCTTAGTATAGTCATTTACAACCGGTAACGATTGTGACTGTGGCGGTGGCACCACGCGCGATACTTCCAATCCCCGGGACAACTCTCCCAATTCTTTGTGCAAGGAAGCGGTATCGATCGACGAGAGATGATTGAATCGGGGCGTGAGCCCGCGTTTCTTGATTTGCCGCACAAACTCTGCGCATGCCTCGAGCGTACACGCCATCACGATCGACTGAGGCATCGTAGCGGCAATCTTGCCGACGGCGTCATCAACCTTCAGGCTGTTGCGTTCGTAGGTACCCTGGCCCGCCAGCGTCAATTTTCGACTGTCGAGCGCTTTCCGTAGTCCGGCTAGCACGTCCTTGCCAAACTCATCATTCTGAAAAAAGATGGCGAACTTGTTCAACCCCTGCGCAGTTCCCTGCGCGACGATTTTCTCCGCTTCCATCTGGTAGCTGGCGCGCACGAAAAAAAGATTGGGATTGCTCCGATGCGCTTCCGCGCCCGTCACCGCTCCCACAAGTGCGATGCGCTTTTCTTTAATGATCGGCAGCGCAGCGTTGACGGGCGCATCACCGAAATAGCCGAACAGCGCCACCGCCTTGTCTTCATCGATCAGCCGCCGGGTGTTGTCCGCCACGAGCTCCGGCAGATAGCCGTCGTCTAGCGTATTTAGAAATATCTTGCGCCCGGCGACACCGCCACGCTTGTTGACGGCTTCGAAATACGCCTGCGCGCCTTCCATGAACTCTTTCACCGAGCTGGTTGTCCTCCCGGTGTACCCCGCGGACTGGCCGATGACGATTTCCGGAATCTGTGCCCCGGCAACACTTATGCTCCAACTGCCTGCGATTATCGCAACGCAGGCCAGCGTGCGGGTGCAGCGAGCCAATAGACGAGCGTTCATCGTTGAGTCCCTTTCAGTGGACACATGCGCAATGTTTGCCTGCATGGAACATGTGTATTGCCATCATACCTACTGGCGCGGCAGCGCGGTTTGGGCCATCGCTTGCTCCGGCGGATAGTTGCGCCTAAGCTACCTCGAATTCTGATCTGTGGAGCCTCCCCATGTCTTTGAGCAAAATCGAACTCGCCGAATTGAAACGCGCCAAGACGCTGCTGGAAAACCCCAGTCTCGCCGCGCGCGCTTCTGCGATGCTGGGCTCGCCGATCGACAAGGGCATGAAAATGTTGCCTGGTCGTTTTCAGAAAACGGTACACGAAGCCTCTGAAGCGGCGATGTTAAAAGCGCTGGACGTCGCAGTGAAGTCGCATGGCCTGGATGGCAAGATGGCATCGAAGGATCGCTTGCACAAATTCGCGGCAGCGGCATCCGGTGCAGTGGGCGGTGCCTTCGGGTTGGCAGCATTGGCGGTCGAATTGCCGATTTCCACGACCATCATGTTGCGATCCATTGCCGACATCGCCAAAAGTGAGGGCGAAAATATCCAGCACATCGACACCAAGCTCGCGTGTCTCACCGTATTCGCTTTGGGCGGTCGCACGGAAAAAGATGATGCCGCAGAATCCGGCTACTTCGCAGCGCGTGC
>JANYHZ010000120.1 GCA_025362135.1 Betaproteobacteria bacterium
TGGCACCTGTTGAACGATTTTTCCGTCAACAAGTGCGCGCAAGGCTTGTGCATGCAAGACCACACCCGGCACTTTCGTCATTTGCGGTTCCCACGCAGAGAGAGCCGATGGAACATTCAGACGATCCTCGTAGGGCATCACACTTCCGAGTAGCACTATCCGGCCAGAGAAAAGTCGCTTCAGCCCTGGCGAGTCATTGTTGTTATGGAGTTCGAGGACTCGGCGCATGGAAACATATTCAAACGGTGCGCCATAGGCAAAGTCGATCAATCCATACCGCAAGGGGATGCCAAGCGCTCGAGCCATCTGGCCCACTAAAGATGGCACGACCTTTTCGTGATCGCCAAGATTCTCGGTAAAAGTACGAACCTTGTTGTCTGCATCTAACTGCCACAGTGCTAAGCCAATATTTGAGTTGGCGGCTGATACGAAGGGAGGATAAATCGACCTGATCTGGCCCGCAGGATCAACAGTGGCAGCAAATATCAGTGGAAAATCGCGACGCGCTTCAATAATAGCGCGCACCAACTCACTTTCATGTCCCGGTGCGAACGACTCAAAGCTGCGATCCGGCAGCACCACATCGAGCCCAACTGCAGCAGGCTTCGCGATGCTCAATGCCCTCAAGATCGCCGCAAAGTGCCGGTGCCACAGCGCGATGGGTTCTGCGATGCTACTGATGGTAGCGTCATCGATTCCGATTACAACGGGAGTCGTGTTCGCGACGCGTGGGATTACGATTCGCAATATCTGAAACTCCTGATCGCGCAAAGTGCGATCAAAAGAGCTAATCAACGGATAACACGCGACGAAAAGTCCGACCATGATTGCTGCCGCAATCGATGTGTTTAGCTTGTGGTTGCGCGAACCAATCACGGCGAGAGTCTGTCTTTCCTGCAAATAAATAGGCGTGAGAGTTTTATGACGGTAACCGAGAAAAATTATCGTATATCGACATGTGGTGCGGCTTTCACGTCGAAAAGCCCTGAAAACCCGCACCAAATGGCGTTCCGTATATTTACGCCGCCGGAAACGCCACCACGTGATCAATCTCCAGCTTGATGCCGATCTTCTGGCCGATCTCGTGATTGTGGTGCGACGGCACGAGCGATAACACTTTGCTGCCGGAGGGAAGCTTGAGCGTGTAGAGAATATCTGCACCGCGAAATGCTTTGTGCAGCACTTCGGCCTGGCGGCTGCTGTCGTCGTCGTGCAGGATGTCGTCTGGACGAAGCAGTACCTCAACACTCTCGCCGGTCTGCAATGCGCAACCGGGGCAGTGTGGCAGCAGGCCCAACTCCGTGTCGATCCTGTCGTCGCCAACAACGGTGCCGCGCATCAGCACGCCTTGCCCGACAAAATCGGCCACGAAGCGCGTAACCGGCCGATGATAAAGGTTGTAGGCGGTATCCCATTGCAAAATTTTTCCGTCGTTCATTACGCCGATTTTGTCGGCAATGGAAAACGCTTCGTGTTGATCGTGCGTGACGAGCAGGGCAGGGGTCGAGAGCTGGCGCAACAGCGAACGAACTTCGAGCCCCAGCTTTTCACGGAGCTCGATATCGAGGTTGGAGAACGGCTCATCGAGGAGCAACAGATCGGGCCTCGGTGCCAGAGCACGCGCGAGCGCCACACGTTGCCGCTGACCGCCGGAAATTTCGTGTGGATATTTTTTGGCTTCACTACTAAGCCTTACCATCGACAGCATTTCCCGCGTCTGCTCCGCAGCATCGCTTGCGCTCAGGTGCCGCAGGCCGAACGCCACATTTTTGGCGACGGTGAGATGCGGGAACAATGCGTAATCCTGGAAAACCAGACCGATTCGTCGCTGCTCGGGAGGGGCGGACTCGCGCGCGTCGGCGAGCAACTTTTCGCGTACGCGGATCTCGCCGTGCTGAGGCTTTTCGAAACCTGCGATCAGCCGAAGCACGGTGGTTTTGCCACATCCGCTTGGGCCAAGCAGGCAACCAATTTCACCCTCGTCAACGCCAAATGAGAGGTTCTCGCAGACCCTCGTGCCGTCCGGGTAAGAGAAAGAAACGCTATTAACTTCAAGGTAATGCGACATTCCTGCATTATAGGCCACACGTCATTACCTGAAATAAATTGACAAATACGAACTATTCGCATTAAGATTAACCTGTTTGAAAAATAATCGCGCCAGTCGTGCGAGCGTTCAATTCACATCTGAAGGGTTTGCAAATGAACAAGACAGTCAATGCCGGGCTAGTTGCGAGTACGTTGGGATTGTGCACCGTGCTTATGGCATGCAATGCCGCAGCACAACAGCCCGTGCTCAACCTTTACTCCTCGCGTCACTATCAAACCGACGAGGCTCTGTACACCAATTTCGAAAAGGCCACTGGCATCAAGGTAAATCGCATTGACGGACCAGAGGATCCATTGATCGAGCGCCTGAAAAGCGAGGGCGACAAAAGTCCGGCTGATCTGCTGGTGACAGTCGACATGGGCCGCTTGCTGAAGGCGCAGCAGTTGGGATTGTTCCAACCCATCAAGTCGACGCTCCTCGACGAAAAAATTCCCGCTGACCTTCGCGCAACCGATGGCAGTTGGTATGGATTTTCAGTGCGTGCACGACCGATTTTTTATGCCAAGAGTCGAATTGATAAGGCGCAACTGCCCGACTATGAGAGCCTTGCCGATCCAAAATGGAAAGGCAAAATTTGCGTACGCTCCGGGAGCCATCCGTACAACTTGTCGCTGATGTCGTCGATCATCGCAGCCGATGGTCCGGCTAAAGCAGAAGAGTGGGCCAAGGGTGTGGTCGCCAATATGGCGCGTCCACCCAAGGGCGGTGACACCGACCAAATTGCTGCAGTGGCCGCCGGCGAGTGCGATATCGCATTGGGCAACACTTATTACTTCGTGCGGATTTTGAAATCCGACAAGCCTGGCGACAGAGTTATTGCTGAAAAAGTCGGCGTCATTTTCCCGAATCAAGGTAATCGCGGCGCACACGTCAACATTTCTGGCGCTGGCGTCGCCAAGTACGCGCCAAACAAGGCGAATGCCATCAAGTTCCTCGAATATCTGGCAAGCCCGGAAGCACAGGAGTATTTTGCCAATGGCAACAATGAGTATCCGGTTGTTGGTAAACCCGACAATCCGCAACTCGCGTCCCTCGGAACGTTTAAGCGCGATCCATTGGCAATGGATATGGTGGGAAAAAACTACGCTGCGGCTGCGCAGATATTTGACAGGGTAGGCTGGAAGTAAGCAGATATTTACGCCTGAAGAAACGCCCTGTTGCGTAACCGCAACGGGGCGTTTTTTCGGCTGCAAGAACCGCGTTACGGTTGCGTCGACAGAAGCCGCACCGGCCTGAATTCTGTCGGCGCTTCATCCCGCGGTCTGGTTATGGCGCGCGACGCCATAATCAAAGGTATCAATCCGACTGCAACGATCATCAACGCCGCCGTTGACGCCTCAGCCAGGCGCTCGTCCATAGCCAGATTGTAGGTTTGCACGGCCAGCGTATCAAAATTGAACGGTCGCATCACGAGTGTAGCCGGTAGCTCTTTCATCACATCGACAAATACCAGCAGTCCGGCCGTGATCAAGCTGGTGCGCAAGAGCGGCATGTGCACATCGCGCATCACCTCGAATGGCGTTGAGCCTAACGA
>JANYHZ010000133.1 GCA_025362135.1 Betaproteobacteria bacterium
GGTAGTACTTGTCGCCGTCCGGCAACGACCATGCGCCATCGTTGCGCAGCGCCTTGGGACGCAGCGTTTCAATGTAAGCGGCGAGCTTGGTGTAGGCGGGGATCACATTCGCCGCCACGCTGTCTTCGGCGCGTTTGTTGAGCGCGTCGCGTGATGCCTGGTCCAGCAGAACAGTGATTATGAAAATACGGCGAATCAATTATGCAGCGGTACACTAGCAGCCGCAGCCGTCGCCTGGATGAGCCATTTCCGTGCTCACTGACTGACCTGATAAGCTGGGACTTGACTGTGCCCGTCTCGCCCCCATTTTATGAAGCTTATGTTGGTTCCTCATGCGGGGTTGGGCCACATTCCGCACAAAAACGCGTGATGGGTACCATGCATACGTCACCCATCAACGTTGTCACGCCGCACGCTTCCGACCACTCCAAGAATAAATAATGTCTACTATCGCCAACGCCGTCAGTCCCGCCATTGCGTCCAAACCAGACGCCCGCAGCAGCCTCACCACGTTGAAGGGTCTGCTTCCCTTCCTCTCCCCTTACAAGCGCCAATTTGTCCTCGCGGGCATCGCGCTGCTGTTCGCTGCGGGTGCCACGCTGGCGATACCGTATGCATTCAAGCAAATGATCGATCTCGGCTTTGGGGCGGCAGGCGCAAAGAGTACCGAGCACATTGATTTTTACTTCCTGGCACTTTTTGGTGTCGCCACGGTGCTTGCGGTATCGACCGCCGCGCGTTTTTATGCCGTGTCCTGGCTGGGCGAGCGTGTGACGGCCGATATTCGCAGCGCCGTCTACCGCCATGTCGTCACCCAAAGCCCGCAGTTTTTCGAGATCACGCGCAGCGGCGAGGTGCTTTCGCGCCTGACGGCCGACACCACGCTCATCCAGTCCCTGGTTGGCACCAGCATTTCGATGGCGCTGCGCAATGCGGTGCTGTTTGTTGGCGGCCTCGGCATGATGTTTTTCACCAGCGTGAAACTTGCGGCGATCATTATCGTGCTGCTGTTTGCGGTAATTTTGCCGATCATCATGTTTGGCCGCCGCGTGCGCACGCTCTCGCGGGATTCGCAGGACCGCATCGCCGATGCCTCTGCGGTTGCGGGGGAAATTCTCAATGCAATGCCGACCGTGCAGGCTTACACGCACGAGAAAATCGAAGCCGACCGCTTCGGCATCTCGGTCGAACGCGCCTTCGCCACCGCTATCCGCCGCATCCGCGCCCGCTCGGTCCTCACTGTGCTGGCCATTGTGCTGGTGTTCGGTGCCATCGTCTTTGTACTGTGGCTGGGTGCGCATGCCGTAATGGAGGGCAACATGACCGGCGGGGAACTGGGCCAGTTCATCCTTTACTCGGCGCTCGTTGCGGGCGCAGTCGGCGCGTTGGCGGAAACGCTTGGTGAAGCGCAACGCGCGGCCGGTGCCACGGAGCGCCTGCTTGAGCTTTTGGCGGAGCGCTCGCCGATTCAATCCCCGGCACAACCGCAGGCCTTGCCGCCGCGAATGCAGGCGGGCGCATCACTCGCGCTGCAGGACGTGACATTCAAGTATCCCTCGCGCCCGCAATCGGCGTCGTTGTCGAACTTCACACTAAATGTAGAGCCCGGCGAGACCGTGGCCGTGGTCGGGCCGTCCGGTGCCGGCAAAACGACGCTCTTTCAGTTGTTGCTTCGATTCTATGATCCGCAGCAGGGCCGCATTCTGCTCGATGGGGTCGAGATCCGCGATCTCGATTTGCATGTCTTGCGCAATGCAATTGGCATCGTGCCGCAGGACTCGGTCATCTTCGCCGCCGACGCAATGGAGAACATCCGGTACGGTCGCGTCGACGCCACCGATCAGGAAGTCATAGTCGTTGCGAAGATGGCGGCAGCGCATGAGTTCATCGAGAAACTTCCAGATGGCTACAAATCATTCCTCGGCGAGCGTGGCGTGCGGCTCTCGGGTGGACAACGCCAGCGCATCGCAATCGCCCGTGCGCTGCTGAAGAATCCGCCACTGCTGTTGCTCGATGAAGCGACCAGCGCACTCGACGCCGAATCAGAACGGCTGGTACAAAGCGCATTGGAAGCGGCAATGGCAGGACGCACCACGCTCGTCATCGCGCATCGCCTCGCCACCGTGCAGAAGGCGGATCGCATCATCGTGCTCGACGACGGTCGGCTGGTCGAGACCGGCACACATGCGTCGCTCGTCGCGCAGGGTGGCATTTATGCGAATCTTGCGGCGCTGCAGTTTCACGGAAAATAGGAAACTTCATCCGGGTTGCGTGCCGCGCGGGAGCACTAAGTAGGGGAGCTTCCAAAAATCCCGTTCGTGCTGAGCAAGTTATTCACCCGCAGGTTGAAAGGCGGAATTGAAAAACAGTGGCTCCGGCTTGCAATGGGCATACAAGCCGCGATGAACCCCAGCATGTTTTAAGCTGGGGGCAATCGAGGGTCGTCGATGCGCAAGCTCGGTCCCGGATTTCGCTGAGCTGCATCCAGGCTCTACGGACTACGGGCCGTTTGCAATAAGATTCAACGGCGATTTTCGATTCCATCACATGTGCAACACATTGAATACAATAATGAAAAAAGCTGTTTTTTGAGCGCTTGTCGAAGCACACCTCAGCTGACCCATTGATTCATTGCGATCCAATCAATCCTTCAACAATCTCAGGGCGAACGGGAACTGGGTTTTTTGAAGTTCCCTCTTGATAAACTCTAGCACCCGAGCGGCTTGCGGGGCGAAAAAGCTCGTAACGCCGCGCCAAATGGCGATCCGCATAAAATTATTAGCGGCAGTGGCGGTTGTGCGTCAATGCGTGTCGGTGATTGCAAACCATGTCTTATCGACATCGTTCCTCAGCCGTGCGCCATCAGCGGCCCGAAACTGTGCGTGTTGCGGCTTGTTCAACAGATTGCGGGTCAACCGATATAAGGATTTTCTGTGGCATCCGACGCAACTTGCAGTCGTTGCCGCCAAACCGATCCGGTTCGAAGCCCGCACCAGCATGCAGGTCGAGTTTACGATGGACGACGCGCGCATTCGTCTCCGGTATGAGTAAGGATGCGCAGAGTGCCGCCATCGTCCGCTCAACGATTGAACCTGGCTATCGTCTGGGCATGATCGTCGTCGCAGAGGGCGTGGTTCAGGTCGGTGTCACAGTTTGTCAGTCTGCCCCACGCCGACATCCGGCAGTTGTGGACGCGTTGCCAGCGCGTGTTTCATCATCGCTTCAACTTCTGCCGCCTCTTTCGCATTGAGCGCGAGCCGCGGTGGACGGGTAAGTGCGCTGCCGCGCCCCATGACCTGCTCGCAGAGCTTGATACATTGCACCAGATCGGGACGGGCATCCAGGTGCAACAGCGGCATGAACCAGCGATAGATTTCCATCGCTTCGGCATAGCGGCCGGCGCGCGCGAGCCGAAAAAGCGTTTCGCCTTCGCGCGGAAATGCATTCGATAGCCCCGAAACCCAGCCCACCGCGCCGACCATGATGCTCTCCACGACGACATCGTCGAGCCCTGCGAACAAGACAAAGCGATCACCGACCATGTTGTAAAGATCGGTGAAGCGCCGCGTGTCGCCGGAGGATTCCTTGAAGTAAACGATAGTTTCGCAATCGCTGAGCGAGGCGAGAATTTCTGGCGTGACATCGTTTTTGTAGATCGGCGGATTGTTGTAGACCATCACTGGCAGATCGGTCGCTTTGGCGACGCTGCGAAAATGCGCCGCAGTTTCGTGCGGCTTGGATGAATAGACCAGCGCTGGCATTACCATCACGCCATCGAGGCCGATACGCGCGGCTACTTTCGCCATGTCGATGGCAAACGCCGAAGTGAATTCGGCGATGCCACTGACGACCGGCACACGACCGCGCGCAACAGCCTTCGCGGTCTCCATCACTGCGATTTTTTCAGGTCTGCTGAGGGAACAGTTTTCACCTACAGTGCCGCAAACGACGAGGCCGGAAACCCCATCCGTGATCAGGCCTTCGATTACGCGCGCGGTGGCATCGATGTCGAGGGAAAGATCCTCGCGAAACTGTGTCGTTACGGCCGGGAATACGCCACTCCAATGAGATTTCAATTGTTCGCTCCCTGATTAGCTGGTGAAGATTGCCTTGTACCAGCGCGACGACCTGTTTTCAGATTGAAAGATTAGGCGTCCCGGGCTTTGCGTTGCTCCTGCCCTCACGAAAGAATATCACCGAACGATTCAGGAATGCGCCGTTGCGCGCGCAATCTGTGAAGACGCGATCACGTCAGCTTTCGCACTAGCCCTACCAAACGGCCCGCAGTATGATTGCTCTCATGGCTACCAAAATTCGCGCCTGTTTCGCGCTTTGCGTCCTTGCCGCTGCGGCACCGCTGCTGGCTGCGCCGCCAACGGTGGGCGGCTGTCAGGTGTTGCCGACGAACCACTTCTGGAATACGCCTATCGACCAGTTGCCCGTTGATAGCGTGAACTCGGCGAACTGGGTGAACAGTGTTGGACCTACCAAGGCACTACACGCGGACTGGGGCAATAAAATCAATGATGGTGGCAGTCCTCCCATCAACGAAATCGTGTCCTACGGCATCCCGTTTTCTGCCGGGCCAAGCCCGACGTTGGCGACAATCACGTTTGACGTTGCCGACGAAAGTGATCCTAATCCATACCGAATTCCGTCCAATGCGGCAGTTGAAGGTGGCGGCATTAACGGCGATCGTCATGTCCTGTCGATTGATACCACAGCCTGCAAGCTTTACGAACTTTATTCGGCGACAAATGTGTCGAGCACGACCTGGACTGCTTCTTCAGGCGCTATATTCGACCTGAACTCGAATGCATTGCGCACGGCGGGCTTCACTTCGGCAGATGCATCCGGACTGGCCATTTTTCCGGGACTGGTGCGCTGGGAAGAGGTTGCGGCGGGCGAGATCGCCCACGCTATCCGCTTTACGGCTAACAGCATCTGGGGATCGGCGGGATCAGGGCAGCACAAGTACATCTGGCCCGCCCGCCATTGGTCTGGCGACATTAATAACCCGCTATTCCCGCCGATGGGCGCCCGATTCCGGCTCAAAGCCTCATTCAATATTTCAGCATTCGACAGCCGCACCCAGGTCATTCTTCGTGCCTTCAAAAAATACGGCATGGTGCTGGTCGATGGCGGCAGCAACTGGTATTTCCAGGGCGTCTCCAGCACTAACTGGCCCGATATCGTGCTCAGCCAGCTAAATAACCAAACCCTGATCAAAGGCGGTGACTTTGAAGTCGTCGACACGTCGCTGTTGCAAATCAACGTGAACAGTGCGCTGGCCGTGCAAGTGCCCGGTGCACCGGCGAACCTGGCCGCGACAGCAGGAAACACGCAGGTCACGCTCAATTTCACCGCGCCTGCGGACAATGGCGGGTCGCCAATTGTTACGTCGGCGCTGTATCCCGCCTACAAAGCCACCTGCAATCCCGGTGCGAAAACCGGCACAGGCAACACCTCGCCGTTGATCGTCGCAGGGCTTACCAATGGTACGCAATACACCTGTACGGTTGCCGCCGCCAACGTGACTGGCGTGGGTGTAGCGTCAACTGGCGTAAACGTGACGCCGCGCTTTCCATTCAGTAGCGCGGCAATCCTGTTGCTGCTGTTTGATCCCTGATCGCAAGGGACTCTTTTCGTAAATCACGGCAGGCTCGCAGGCTTCAATCGCGCCTAGCGGAAACGCATATTGCAATCTACAGATTCGCGAGTAACGGAATGTCCTTCGCTTTCGGCCCAGCCTTGATCGTTGACAGCCAGGCGTGGATATCAGCGAGATCGCTGTCGCTCAGAAACTTCTCGCCGTAGCGCGGCATATCCAGACGCGGATTGCGCATTTGCGTTTTCATCGCTTCGAGTGGCCACACGTTGGGCGCGAGCCTGGGGCCACTGGTGCGTTCTCCGCCATTGCCCGCCGTCCCGTGGCAGGCGACACACATGTTCTTTTGGTACAAGATCTTGCCGCGCTCCATGGATGGCGTGTTCGTTGTCTGCGCAATCGCCCAGGCAGGCGCAGCCATTGCGATTGTCAGCAGAAAAATTTTTGCGCGCATCATTTTGTTCTCCTCATTGTTGGGGTCGCGAGACAACTGCCGGGCAAGACTATTCATGTTGCCGCCTATTTGATGGTGCGCTTGATAATGATGTCGTCAAACAGCGCGTTTGATTTTGTCGATTCATCGAGCAGCGTTGACGCGTTGAGTACCTTCACGCGCAGCCTGCTCAACGGTGATTCAAGTTGCCGGTTGGTCGGCGCATAGCCGAGCTTGGCGATTTGGCGGTTGCCTTCTTCACCCAGTAAATAATCGTAGAACAGGAGCGCCGCATGCGGGTGCGGGGCCTTCTTCATCACCGCCATGCCATCCGAAATGGCCACTGCCGGTTCGATGGCAAACCAGTCAATCGGCGCACCTTTCTTTTTCAGCTGCTCCGGGCTGTATTGGTAGACTGTTAGCGCCAACGGAACTTCACCGGAGGCGACAAGCGTGGTCAGCAAAGGATGACCGACCCGCGTGGACAAGCCATTCGCCACCAGGTCTCGGAAAAACCTGGTGCCGCTTCCTTCTCCGCGTTTTGCATCCATGTCGCGCGCCACGCTGTAAAACCATTCGTGATCCGAGGCTTCGATGCTGAGCTTGCCTTTCCACTTCGGATCGAGCAGATCCTCGTAGGATTTGGGTAGATCTTCTTTCTTTACTTTGATGGTGTTGTAAGCCTGCACAAAAATGAAGATCAAGGTGGGCGCCCATTCGCGATGCGCTGGCAGCACGCCGTCGATCAGGTTTTTGTGTTCGGGCGAACGCACCTGCTGGGTGAGTTTTTCGCGATACAGCGCTTCCATTGGTGGCGAAATACTCTCGACTACATCAACTGTCCAGCGTCCGCCCTTAGCTTCCGCCATCACGCGCTGCAATACGGCTTCGGATCGTGCACGCCAGACGTCAACCTTGACGCCATATTTTTTTTCAAACTCGTCGATGATCGGTCGAAGGTATTCGGGCGGGATGGTCGTGTAGAACTGCAGCGACCCTTCCTTCTTGGCACCGGCAATAAGGCGTGCAGTGCGGTCGGAGCCGTCATAAACGGCGAGTTCAGCCAGCGTTTGCGCGTGACTTCCGGTGACCAACAGGCTGAGTGCAGCGCTCAGCAGCAGCATGAAACTCCCGAAACGCGCTGTGTGCACGCTTACATCCTCTCGATAACGAGGGCGATTCCCTGGCCTACACCGACGCACATCGTGCATAGGGCGTATCGCCCGTTTCGACGATGCAGCTCAACCATGGCGGTAGTGATTAGGCGTGCCCCGGATGCGCCAAGCGGATGCCCCAGCGCGATGGCACCACCGTTTGGATTCACGTGCGTCGCATCGTCGGGGAGCCCCAGTTCGCGCAGTACGGCGAGGCCTTGTGCGGCGAACGCTTCATTCAATTCAACCACGTCCATCTGCTCGAGCGTCAAGCCGGCCAGCGCCAACACCTTGCGCGTAGCTGGTACCGGGCCCATGCCCATAATGCGCGGCGCCAGCCCGGCAGTGGCCATGGCGACGATGCGCGCTTTCGGAACGAGCCCAAATTGTTTCGCGCGATCCGCGCTAGCAATCAGAAGGGCGCAAGAACCATCATTCACACCGGAAGCGTTGCCTGCGGTCACCGAGCCGGATTCCTTGACGATGGGTTTCAGTTTGGCAAGCGATTCCAACGAGGTCTCGCGCGGATGCTCGTCCTTGGCAACGACCACGGGATCGCCTTTTTTTTGTGCCAGCGTAACCGGCACGATTTCATCCTTGAAGTGGCCCGCCGCCTGCGCCGCCACCGCACGCTGCTGGCTGCGCAACGCAAATGCATCCTGATCGGTGCGCGAAATTTTGTAATGGTCCGCGACGTTTTCAGCGGTCTCCGGCATCTGGTCGATGCCGTAAAGCGCTTTCATTTTGGGATTGATAAAGCGCCAGCCGATGGTGGTGTCGTACACCGCGTTGCTTCGGGAGAAGGCAACATCGGCCTTGGGCATCACAAACGGCGCACGGCTCATGCTCTCCACGCCGCCAGCGATCATCAGCCCTACTTCACCCGATTTGATGGCGCGCGCCGTAGAGCCGACCGCGTCCATGCCGGAGCCGCAAAGTCGATTCACGGTGCTACCGGGGACGGATACAGGCAAGCCCGCAAGCAACAACGCCATACGAGCCACGTTGCGATTGTCTTCGCCGGCCTGATTGGCACAGCCCATGATGACGTCATCGATTGCGGACCAGTCGACCTTCGGATTGCGTTCCATTAGCGCTTTGATCGAAAGCGCTGCGAGATCGTCGGTGCGGATACTGGCTAGTGCACCGCCGTAGCGGCCAAAGGGTGTGCGAATTGCGTCGCAGATGTAAGCGTCGATCATATCGTCTCGATGAATAATTCAGTTTTACTGGTTGAGTGGAACGCCACTGACTTTTTGTAATTCTCCGAAGGAGAGGCCATCGACGATATCGACGACCAGCAAACCATTCGGCGTGATGTCGATCACTGCAAGGTCGGAATAAACCCGGCTCACGCATGCGATGGCCGTCAGTGGATAAGTGCAGGCACTGACGATTTTGCTCTCGCCGCCTTTGGTCAGATGCTCCATCATTACGTAGGTTTTCTTCGCGCCTATGGCCAAATCCATCGCGCCACCGACGGCGGGAATGGCGTCGGCTGCCCCAGTATGCCAATTGGCCAGATCGCCAGTGATCGACACCTGAAACGCGCCGAGCACGCAGATATCCAGATGTCCACCGCGCATCATGCCGAACGAATCTGCGTGATGAAAAAACGCGCCGCCGGGTAGGAGCGTCACCGGTTGCTTACCCGCGTTGATCAGGTCGTAATCTTCGTCACCTGGCGCAGGTGCGGGCCCCATGCCGAGGATGCCGTTTTCGCTGTGCAGGAAAACTTCGCGGTCTTTGGGCAGATGGTTGGCCACCAACGTTGGCAAGCCGATGCCCAGATTCACATATGCGCCTTCGGGTATGTTTTGTGCGACGCGTGCTGCCATCTGGTCGCGGTTCCACTTGTTCATGTGGCCTCTCTTTTGAAGCCGGAGGGGCCCGTGGCGCTTCGTGGTACCTGGACAATGCGTTGCACAAAAATACCCGGTGTCACGATGGCCTCCGGGTCAAGCGCGCCCAGATCTGCGATGTCGTACACCGAGGCGACCGTTAGCCTGGCTGCGCTGGCCATGATGGGGCCGAAGTTGCGTGCCGCTTTGCGATACACCAGATTGCCCCAGCGGTCCCCGGCTTCAGCCTTGATCAGCGCGACATCGGCATGGATCGGCATTTCCAGCACATACATACGACCGTTGATTTCACGGCTTTCACGCCCCGTGGCTAATTCAGTGCCGTAACCGGTGGGTGAGAAAAATGCGCCGATGCCGGCACCGGCCGCCCGAATGCGCTCGGCGAGATTGCCTTGCGGCACCAGTTCCAGCTCAAGTTTGCCGGTGCGATAGAGGCCGTCGAAAATATGCGAATCGGCCTGGCGCGGGAACGAGCAGATAATTTTTCTTACCTGTCCGGCCTTAAGCAGGGCGGCCAGGCCGGTTTCGCCGTTTCCGGCATTGTTATTGACGACGGTCAGGTTGGAGGCGCCTTGCGCAATCAATCCATCAATCAACTCGGTAGGCTGCCCGGCACCGCCGAAGCCGCCAATCATGACGGTGGAACCGTCCTTGATATCCGCCAGCGCCCGCGCCACTGACGCGGCAATTTTATTGATCATGACGTGAAGTCAATTCCACCGCAAAAAACATCAAGAAAATCCGTGTCCAGTCGCCTGCGGTACGCATTCTGCCGAGGAGAAGAGGCTAAGGAGTTTCATACATGAAGTCAATGATCCGCGACTTGAGTCGTCGTTTGTGCTGCCCGCCGGAACGCGTCTTTTCGTCACCACTTCAAATACCAGGCAATAGAACGTCAAAAATCTATGGAGCAACTCAATTTGACGGACACGCGGGAGGTATGGTCATCTTGGCGTTCGTATTCAAAATGTTCGCAGAGGCGCTTACGTAAGCCTGCACTGTTTACTTTTCCGACGGAACCGGGCTTTCTGCAAGCCATTGTCGCAACGCCGCATCCGCTTCCAAATAGTGAAACTTGATCAGGGCAAAATAATCATCCAGTGTTTCCTGCGTCGGCCCATCAAGCGCGATGTCAGGTTGCTTGCGTCGCGCCGCGAGTTCCAAGTCTTTGCAATCGGCCGCGACGCGCGGAAACCCCATACTCGCGGAAGACCCGCACAGGCTGTGGGCGATTTCGGCCAGGCCCGACCAGTTGCCACTCGCGAGCAGTCGTTCCATCTCCTCCAGGCGTTCATTGGCCTTTGTTTGAAATAACCGAATCAGCCCGCCAACGGCATCTTGCTCGTTTGCGCCAGCTCCGGTTGCGGCAGGCAGGTAGCGCAGATCTTCGAGCTGTTCGGTGTCCAGGATTGGCAGTAATTCGGTGCGTACAACCGCAGCCAGGGTATTGGGGAACGAAGGACGCGGCACGCTATGTCCGGTGGGTGGGGGCTCAACAATATCCGGTGGAAATATGCGTTCAAACAGGGCTCTCAGGTCACCCGTGCGTATCGGCTTGGAGATATAGTCGGACATTCCCGTCGAGAGATAATGTTCGCGGTCGCCGGGCAGTGCGTGCGCCGTCATTGCCACGATCGGCGGACAGGTTCCGCCCGCGAAGAAGGCGCGAATTTGCTGCATCGCCGTGACACCGTCGAGCTCCGGCATGTGAATGTCCATGAGAATGACATCGTAATTGCCGCTGATCGCTTTATTGACGGCGCTTCTCCCGTCGCAGGCTAAATCCGGTTCGCATCCGAGGTTTTTGAGCATGCCAAGCACGACCTGCTGGTTGATCTCATTGTCTTCGGCGACGAGTATCCTGGGTGTACGTCCGCGAATCCTCACGGTGTAGAAACCGTGGCGTCCGGGCTCAGGCGACGTGGGTGGCGTTAATTTTGAAGCGGTGGCGACACGAGCGATTGACGTTACCGTCTGATGTACTCCATCGTAGGCTTGGGCGGGCACATAGGGTCGTGTCGCAACATCGACGTTCGGTTGATGCACGACGGCACGCGCAAGAACATCAAAAATCTTGCCCCTGCCCGCAGGTCGCATGATAAAGGCATCATGGCGGAGCGTGGGTGTCAATTGCCTTCGGGAAAGCTCGGACCGTGAGACCGAAGATTGCAAAATGACCGAAATTCGCACTTGCCCCGCGTGCCGCCGCTCGCGATCATCTTTTTCGAGCGCATCCCGCATCGCCAACGCTTCAGCCAATGGCATCTCCACTTCAGTGAGTAAAATATCGAAGGGAGGCCCGAGACTGAATATCTGCATCGCTTCTTCGGGGGCAGCCGTCACCGTATCAAATCCCCAACGCGAGTACCGGTGTTGCTGAATCTTGCGTCGGTTCGCGTTTCTGTCCACTACGAGCAGTCGCTTGTGAAGAAAATCGGCTACCGCGCGTTGCATGTAGGGCTTTTGCGGTCCCCGTGCAGCGCTGGTCGATACGGTGAATATGAACGTTGATCCCTTCCCTTCGGTGCTTTCAACACGGACATCGCCGCCCATCAATTGGGAAAGTCGCCGCACAATGGCGAGGCCTAGGCCGGTGCCGCCATACTTGCGCGTGGTCGACGCATCAACCTGGGTGAACGGTTGAAACAGCTTGTCCACACGTTCCGCAGGTATCCCGATCCCGCTGTCTGTCACGCGCCCCTCAAGTTGAAGCTGCCCGTTTGTCGTTTCGCGGGTGGATAGTTCGAGTTTGATTTCGCCTTTCCCGGTAAATTTAATCGCGTTGGAAAGCAAATTGAGCAAGATCTGTCGAAGCCTTGTCGCATCACCGAAAATGTAAAAGGGAACGTTATCATCCATGTCGAAGAGCAGTGCGAGACCCTTTTCACGCGACTTATCGGCGACCAGCTCGAACGCCTCCTCGACCACCGGCACGATCTCTACCGCAACCGACTCGAGCGTCATGCGACCGGATTCAATTTTCGAGAAATCGAGCACGTCGTCAATGAGGCGCAATAGCGTATCGCCGGAGGCGCGGATCAAGCGAATGTAATCGTGCTGCTCGTCGTTTAGCGTGGTCTCACTCAACAGGCTGGCCATGCCCAGTACGCCGTTTAGCGGGGTGCGTATTTCGTGGCTCATCGTTGCGAGGAAGGACTCTTTGGCGCGGGCTGCTTCGGTGACCCGAATGTTGGCTTCCGTCAACTCAACTTCGGCCATTTTTCGATCTGTCACGTCCGCGATGGATCCAACAAATCGGACTGCGCGTTGGTTTGCATCGCGCTGGGCGATTGCGCGGACACGCACCCACATGTAGCTTGCGTCCTGCCGTTTGATACGCGGCTCGACATCAAACAGTGACGTCTCGCCTCTGAAGTGGGCAATGACTCGTGTCTGGACCTCGGTGATGTCATCGGGGTGTACGTGATCACGCCAGGCAAAATTTGCAGGGAAGCTACCGTCGGCGTAGCCGAGGATCTCGCGGAAACGATCCGAAAAGTAGGAGGTGCCCCCATCGGATAGCTCTATATCCCAAATCCCCTGTTGCGACGAACGGATCACGAGGTCGAGTTGTTCACGCTGTCGCGCAAGTTCGCGCTCGAGTTTTTTGATTAACGTGACATCGGTGATCGTGCCGATCAAGCCATCAACAGTACCGTCGGCACGCCTTAATATTTTCTTAGCAATGATGGTCTCGAACCGCCGACCATCCGTGTTCGTTATAAAAATCTGCGCTGCGCCGTAGCCTGATGGGGATGCGAGTAATTCGGCGTCGTGCGCTTGGCTCAGCATGAAATCCTCTGGCGACTGCAAGTCGCTGCTGGACTTGCCAAGAATTTCTTTACGCTTGCGACCGGTAAGCTGCTCCCAAGCCTCATTGACAGCGACAAATTTTCCCGCGGCATCCTTCCTGAATATCGGATTTGGATTGAATTCGATCAAGTCCTCGGTAAAGTGGGTTTGATCCTGCAATTTCCGCGTCATGCTCGCTGCGAGCGATTCTGCCTGCTCGCGCAACCGGGTCAGTAGCAACACTAGCGCACCGAGCAGCATAGTGCCGAAGATACCGATGACGAGAATTGTCCGCGGCATATCGCTACGGAGTAATTTTTCTAGTTGTGGCGTCGATGAAATCTTCAGCAGAAGTGTTCGCTGACCAAACTCCACCGGAATTTCGGTGACCATCTCCGCTGTGGACCCATTCGCGGGCGTGGGATCGCGGGACGAAAAAACACGCTTTTCGCCATTGAAAAGTTCGTGACCGACTGGATATGCCGACTCCCGCGTCATGCTCGATACCATGTCAGCCAGGTCGATGATCGCAACGACTGCTCCTCTCGATTGCGCTTTTGGCGGCGAGCGTGGACTGAATGAGTTATCCACGCCGGGAGGCAACACGATCGCGACGTAGTCTGGTGTCGATCCCGCATCTGTCGGCGCGACGAGAGAGCTCGAAATGACAAGTGATTTCGTTGTTGCGGCGCGGGTGATCGCCTCCGACAGTGCTGGGGATGTGCTCCACCCTGACACTTTGCTTGCCGGCACCGATGGCGTGAGCAGACCTGTGATCGGCGCGGAAGCGGGGGATAAATCAGCGTCGGGAACGAACTGTACAGCGATCACACCGGGGTACCTGTCTTCATCCGGCCTGCTGTTGTGGAGGTATGTGTCCCATGCCGCTTGACCCAGGTTTGGCACGGCCCTTTCGAAGGCCCTCGCGCTGTATAGGAGATTTTCGACATCGCGTAGTCGCCGGATCAATGCGCGCTTTTCGCCCTGAGCTATTTCTGCGAAGCGCGTATCGGTATCCACGCGTAATTGGCGCGAGCTCTGAAAGGCTGCGAGCAAGGTTGAGAGCAGTAGTGCGGCCAAAATCAACCAAGGGAGTTCGATTTTGCGGCTACGTAGCGACGGGTTGTTTACCGAATCAGGCGTTAGTGACTGCTCCATAGTGGGGTAGATTACCTGAACATTGGCCGCATATGAAGCGCGCGCAGTAGGCAAATTTTCTGCACGAAAGCTAAAATTCCCATAAAATTCAATAAGGTCAACTCGGTTCTTAAGCCATAACATGAGTCGTACGATAACGCGATGGATAGCTTTTGCACGCTTGGCGGTTTCCTGCTTCGCGGTTGCAGCATGGCTTGCACCGGCCTCAGCCGTCGCCAACATATACGCGTTCAAAGACGAAAAGGGCGTCACGCATTTTTCAAACTTGCCGCATTTGGACAAGCGCTACAAATTGGTTTACCGAATTCCGACTTCTGCGCAACTGCGCCCGAATGCCTGGTCCGCGAACGGCCCTAAGGTGGTCGATATCGAGAGGCTTGTTCCCATCATCGCGAACGCGGCGAGAATGCACGGGCTCGATGCCAAGCTGGTTCACGCGGTAATTCGCGCTGAGTCGGGATACAACGAGAATGCAATCTCATCCAAAGGCGCTATAGGGCTGATGCAGCTCATCCCGGCAACTGCGCAACGATATGGTGTCGTAAACAGCTACGACCCGACCGAAAACATTTCCGGTGGAACGCGTTATTTGCGCGATCTGCTCAAAATGTTCGGCGGCGATGTCGAGTTGGCGCTGGCTGGCTACAACGCCGGCGAGAATGCGGTGATTCGGGCCGGCAACCGAATCCCTCCTTACCCGGAAACAATGGCTTACGTGCCAAAAGTCCTCAATTTCTATCGCAGTCCGGATGTGAGCCGCTTTTGATTTTCCGTCGTTGAGTACGGTCGTGACTCAAGCACCGGCGCGGAGCACAGGCCATTTCATGGCCGCAAAAAAAGCGAATCCTTTCGAAGATTCGCCTTTTTATTTTTATGAACACCTGTATTACGGGGCTATTTTTTCAGGAACTCCCCGAGTACGCCCTTGCTTGAAGACAAAAAGCTCGGTACCAAACTTTGCTTCGAGTTCGGGTTTTGGCATGGCTTGCAGGTCTTTTGCCTGCTCATACGTGAGCGTATCGTTTTCCTCGTGTTCGTTCACGTAACCAAGGCCGTTGTCACGATAAATCTTCGGACCCTGGCGAAGGCTCTCCGTATGTTGAATGAAACGGGGGCGAGTACGGCGTTCGACCGGTGGTTTGTTTACCTCCGGTTTTGATGGAAACGAAACGTCACACGATTCGCCAAGCGTAAATTCATTGCCATTCCTGACTTGTATTGTGTCGGGTTTCGCAACAAAACCACCAACAGCGTCAAAAAGTTTCTTAAACATTCAGGCTCCCGATGCAATTGAAGAATGATAGCACCGGCGCGTCTCTCAGGCCATTGTGTGCCTGCAAGCCCCGCCAATGCTGGAGGTTGCAAAATTCAGTCGCCAGTGGCGGGTGCAGCACCGTTGCCGGTCGGATTGCTGGCAACATCGTCGCATCGTGCATCGGTCGCTTCGCGGGCATGCTGATGATTGCGGGCGAAAATCGTGTAAAACGTGGGAACCACAAAAAGTGTGAGCACGGTGCCAAGCGACATGCCGCCGACAATGACCCAGCCGATCACCTGACGTGACTCGGCACCTGCACCGCGTGCAAGTGCCAGCGGAATTGCGCCGAGCACCATCGCGCCAGTGGTCATCAGGATCGGACGCAAGCGCAACGTCGCAGATTCGATAACGGCCTCGCGAAGTGCCATGCCGCGTTCCTGCAGTTGGTTGGCGAATTCCACAATCAGGATGCCGTGCTTGGTGATCAGCCCTACCAGGGTAATAAGCCCGATCTGGCTGTACACGTTGAGCGAGCCGCCGGTGAGCCACAGCGCCAGCAATGCGCCGGTCATTGAGAGCGGTACGGTCAGCATGATCACGAATGGATCGACAAAACTCTCGAACTGGGCCGACAGGACGAGATAGATGAACGCGAGGGCGAGCACAAAGGTGAGATAAATGCTGCCGGATGAATCGCGAAACTCCCGTGCCTGACCGGACAAGTCGTTCTGAACGGTCGGTGGTAGCGCGCGCCTCGTGGCGTCCTTCATGAAATCGATTGCGTCCTTGATCGCGTAGCCTGGGGCAAGGTTGGCATCGATTCGCGCCGCTCGTAGTTTGTTGAAGTGATTCAGGCTGCGCGGCGCGACCGACTCTCGCACGCTTAGCAGATTGGAGAGTTGCACCATTTCATTGTTTCTGCCACGCACATAAATGTTGGTTATGTCGTCCGGGTTGGTGCGGTCCACGTCCGCCACTTGCACGATCACGTCGTACTGCTCGCCGTCCTGCTTGAATCGGGTGACCTGCCGTCCGCCGAGCATCGTTTCAAGTGTTCTGCCTACCGATTCGACGCTTGCACCGACGTCGGCAATCTTGTCGCGGTTGACGGCGATCTTGAGCTCGGGTTTGTTCAGGCGCAGGTCCGAATCCACGTCCAGCAGTCCGGGATTTTTTGCCGTTTCAGCGATCAAGCGATCTACATATTGTTGCAGCTCCTCAAACGGTGCGGAAGTCATGATGATGAACTGCAGCGGCTTGTCGCGTCCCTGGCCCAACGATGCCGGACTGACGGCGAACGCACTTACGCCGGCCAGATTGCGAAACTTCGGTGCCAGTTCACGCGCGATTTCCTGTTGGGTGCGGGTACGTTGATCCCAGTCCTTGAGCCGAAGGATGACTCGACCATCGGAAACGGTTGGGAAACCAACGATGGAGTTGTAGCGGACCATCTCAGGAATTTCTTTGTAGATGGCTTCGATTTTCTGAACATAACCCGACGTGTAAGCAACCGTCGAACCCTCTGGTGCCGAAACGATTCCGAAAATAATTCCCCTGTCCTCGGTGGGCGCGAGTTCTTGTTTCAGACTGAGGAACAAGGGAATCGCTAGCACGACAAAGACGGACCAGAGGACCACGCCGATGACGCGCTTTTGCAGAATGACCGTTAGCGACCGACGATAAGCTTCGGTCGTGCGAAGCAACACCGATTCGATGGCGTTGTAGACCTTGCCGTGCTTGACATCGTGCTTCAAGATCAAAGAGCACAGCATCGGTGAAAGCGTCAACGCCACGAATCCGGAAACCACCACGGCACCGGCCAGTGCCAACGCGAACTCGATAAACAAACGACCGGTCCGTCCGGTTGCGAAGGCGAGAGGCGCGTAAACGGCTGCGAGCGTGAGGGTCATCGCGACCACCGCAAAAGCAATCTCGCGCGCCCCCTTGATCGCGGCCTCGATGCGACTCAGACCCGCTTCCATATTGCGGTAAATGTTTTCAAGCACCACGATGGCGTCGTCGACCACCAGGCCAATGGCCAGCACCATCGCGAGAAGAGTCAGCGTGTTGATACTGAAATTAAACATATACATCAGCGCGAACGCACCGATCAACGAGACTGGAATGGTGATCAGCGGAATGATCGTGGCGCGCAGATTACGAAGGAACAGGAAGATGACCAGGGCGACCAGCAATATGGCTTCCCAGATAGTGCCGAATACCGCCTTGATAGCCTGTTCGATGAACAAGGAAGTGTCGTAAACCACCTCCAGCGTCATACCCGGCGGCAAGGTCTTCTGGATCTCAGCTGTCTCTGCGCGCACTGCCACCGACAATTCCAACGGGTTGGCAGTTGATTGTTTGACGATCGCCAGTGTCGCTGCGTTACGACCGTAATAGCGGGCAAGAATGCGCTCGTCGATTGGCGCAATTTCGGCGCGCGCGACATCCCGAAGCCTGACCGGATAACCGCCCGCGTCCTTGATTACGATATTGTTGAATTGCTCAGGCGTCTGCAAATCCGTCTGTGCCAGCACTGAAAACTCCCGTGCCTGGCTTTCGATGCGGCCGGCAGGTACCTCCACGTTCTGGCGACGAAGGGCATCCTCCACCTCGGCCGGCCCCAATTTGTACGCTGCGAGCTTGCTGCGGTCGAGCCAGATGCGCATCGACATTTTGCGTTCGCCGAAAATGCGCACGTCCGCCGCCCCGGGTAGCGTGGAAAAGCGCGGCTTGATGTAACGGTTGGCGTAGTCCGAGACCTCGAGCGGGGTGTGCTTGTCGCTATAAAACGCCACGAACATGATTGGATCGGCGTCTGCTTCGACTTTGGCGATGATGGAGTCGTCAGCGGCGTCGGGCAAACGGCCGCGCACCCGGGCGACTTTGTCGCGTACGTCAGCTGCGGCGGAATCAGGGTCACGCGTCAGCTTGAACTTGATGTTGATCTGACTACGCTCGGCACGGGATTGAGAGGTCATCACATCAACACCCTCGATGCCCGAAAGAGAATCTTCCAAAGGTTTGGTGATTGTGGATTCGACCACCGCTGCCGATGCACCCTTGTAGACGGTTTCAATACTGACAACCGGCTCGTCGATCTTTGGGTATTCGCGGACCGACAATCTGCTATAGGAAATCAATCCGATCAGCAGCACCGCCAGACTCAATACGGTCGCGAAAACGGGCCGCTTGATGCATAACTCCGGGAGCGTCATGATTTCTCTCCCGTTTTCGCACCCGCGCCCGTCTTTGATCCGCTCGGCAGTGAATTTTTGCGTTCATCCGACGCCGATTTGGTGTCAATACTGCCGGGACGACCAACTTCAGCGATTTTCACCTGCGACCCGTCTCGCAACTTGAGTTGACCGGCGGTCACCACGACGTCACCTGCGCTCAGTCCCTGCAGTATTTCCACTTGACCGTCGCGCCGCTGGCCGATCTCAACCTTGAAGCGCTGCGCCCGCCCGTCTATCACTTTAAATACAAATTGATCATCGCCAACCGGGATGAGCGATTGTTCAGGGACTGCCACCGAATCGCGCTCATCGCTGAACAAAAGCCGCACGCGCGCAAACATGCCGGGGCGCAGGCGTGCCTCGGCATTCTTGACCATGGCGCGAATGACGATCGAGCGGCCATTGGCATCCACCAGCGGATTGATCGCGAATACGTTTCCCTGAAAAGTCTGGTTGGGAAAAGCATCCAGGGTAATTTGCAGCGATTGACCGGCAGCGACCTGTTTCAGGTAGATTTCCGGAATTCTGAAATCGACCTTCAGTGGGTCAACTTCCTCCAGATTGACGATGTCCTGGCCATCTTTGACGTAGTCGCCGATGCTGACCGAGCGCAGCCCGACAATCCCGGAAAACGGGGCCTTGATTTCGAGTTTGGTCAACCGCGCTTGCGCCAAATCGTAGTTTGCCTGCGCGATTTTGAAATTGCTTTCCGCTTCGTCACGGGCCTGAGTGGAAATAAAGCCTTTGGTGAAAAGGTCGCGTGATCGCTCGAGCCGACTTTTGCTGAGGCCAAGATTCGCATCGGCCTGCTCCAATTCTGCGCGCTGTACCGATGTATCGAAGCGAATCAGCATGGCGCCTTTGGCGACCCGTTGACCTTCCCGAAATCCGATTTCGCTGATTCGTCCGGATACTTCGGGGCGAATCGTCACGGATTCGTCCGAGCGCAGGGAGCCGACCGCTGTCAGCCCCTGCGCCATGCGCACCGATTTCACCTTGGAGGCTTCGATTGCAATCTCGGTGGTGGCAGCGCCGGGCGCACCCGGCCCCGGTTTTGCAGACGCCTGTGGTATGCGGGCGGTGGCACTGAAAGCGGGTTCAGCGCTGGACTGGCCCTTTCCAATCCAATATCCGCCCGCTCCAACGAACAACAAGCCGGTAAACGCGCCGACGACAACGAGATGTTTTTTCATTTTTTGACGAACACGTGAGAAGTTAGCGCATGCAGGAGGCGCGGGCCAATTATCTCCGGAATTGGTGATACCGGCACACGATGCCGATCAAGTGGTCACGGCGAACGAGCAAGTGTAATGCAGACAACCCGGTGAGGCAGCGAGTTCCAGCCTTACGCGGGAATGTCCGGCGTCAGTTGCGCCTCAAGAAAAGAAATCTGATCCTTCAAAAGCAGTTTGCGCTTTTTGAGACGTTTAAGCTGCAACTCGTCATGAACAGGCGCTGATACGAGCGCATCAATGGCCAAACCAAGGTCACCGTGTTCAAGCTTCAGTTCGACAATTCGGCGCTCTATCGCGTCCATTTCCACGAAAGCAATATTCATGTGGGGCCTCCTCTGCTTCAATATAACGCGCCGAGGTTTTTTTTGCACATACTTGCGGGGGCAGCAATAGTTGCTTTTTTTGTGTCAAAGGTGTGAAATGTTGGATCAAAACAGGGTGGCATTGCCAAAACGCACAGCAACCCGAATATTATCTGGCGCGGCGGTAACCCATGCAATCAAGACGCAACGATTTTGACGTAACGAATCGCATCCAGACGACGGATGTTGTTGCGGTTCATCGGGAGATTGCGCGACTTTTCCGACTGCTCTACCCTGGTGCTGCGCACGTGGCGATGGATCGCGCATTCGACGATGTCTCGAACATTTATGCGGGCCGCTATCCAGGCCTTCAGGCGTGTGACACTGGGTATCACAATCTGCAGCATGTGATGGATGTGACGCTCGCAATGACGCGTCTGATGGACGGTTATGAACGATCCCGCAACGGGACGGCGGCGCTTGGTGTGCGTTTTTTTCAGCTCGGGATTATTGTGGGTCTTTTCCACGACGTCGGGTATTTGAGGCATACGACGGATACAACGGCGAAAAACGGCGCTGAGTACACCTTGAGTCACGTTTCACGCGGCGCAGAATTCCTGCGGCACTACATGCCGCAAATTGGACTGGGGGACTGTGCTGAAGAGGCGGCAGAACTGATTCATTTCACCGGCTTCGAGAAACGCGTTGCCGATATTCTGGTCCAGGATCCTGTACTGCGCATGTTGGGCAGTCTGCTGGGATCCGCAGACATCATTGCCCAGATGTCTGATCGCTGCTATCTGGAAAAATGCCGTGATCGCTTATACATTGAGTTCGTTGCGGGCGGCATCGCAGTGAAGAAAACAACGCAAGGGGATCAGGTGGTTTTTCATTCAGGCGAAGACCTGGTGAATAAGACACCTGCATTTTTCGAAAGTGCAATCAATCGGCTCGAGCGCGATCTTGGCGGTGCCTACAACTACGCAGCGACCCATTTTGGTGGTTTCAATCTATATATGCACGCGGCAGCCAAGAACGTGCATTTCGCGAAAGAGATCGGGGTAAAGGGAAACCGCGTTCTGCGGCGTACGCCGCCTGAGCAGACGCAGACTGGATGAGGACAGGGCCGGGGCAAGTCCGGCAGTGCGGGCGGGCACCTAAAAGGTAGTGTCACTTGCCACAGGCTGGTATCGGGCATGGGGCTGCGTGGTAAAATCGCGACAAATTCACACGCATCCTGCGCTAAACCTCACAGCCCACAAGCCACTCATGCCAGACACCTTTCATCGATCCAACAATCTTGCATCGGTTGACCCTGAAATTTTTGCCGTCATCCAACAAGAGAATCAGCGACAGGAAGAACACATTGAGTTGATTGCCTCCGAGAATTACACCAGTCCGGCGGTGATGGAAGCGCAAGGCTCCCAGCTTACAAACAAATACGCCGAGGGCTATCCCGGTAAACGCTATTACGGCGGCTGCGAATTTGTCGATATTGCGGAATCGCTCGCGATTGATCGCGTGAGAAAATTATTCGGTGCCGACACGCATAATTACGCCGCAAATGTGCAGCCTAATTCTGGCTCGCAGGCTAACCAGGCGGTGTATTTCGCGCTGTTGAAACCTGGCGACACGATTCTAGGCATGAGTCTCGCGATGGGCGGGCACCTCACGCACGGGTCTCCGGTAAACATGAGTGGCAAATGGTTCAACGTAGTGAGTTACGGGTTGAATCATCTTGAGGAGATAGATTACGACCAGGTCGAATCGCTCGCGCGGGAACATAAGCCAAAGCTGATCCTGGCGGGTGCTTCTGCGTATGCGTTGCGGATCGATTTCGAACGGTTTGCGCATATTGCCAAAGAAATCGGCGCAGTTTTCATGGTCGATATGGCGCACTATGCGGGGTTGATTGCCGCGGGGGAATACCCCAATCCAATACCATTTGCTGACGTCGTGACTTCCACCACCCATAAATCGCTGCGCGGCCCGCGGGGCGGCATCATATTGATGAGACCAGAATACGAAAAGGCCATCAATTCCGCTATTTTTCCCGGTATTCAAGGCGGGCCGCTCATGCACGTCATTGCCGCGAAGGCAGTGGCTTTCCGGGAGGCGTTGGCACCCGGTTTCAAGATTTATCAGGCGCAGGTTCTGAAGAATGCCGATCAGATGGCAAAGACGCTGATCAAACGCGGATTGCGAATCGTGTCCGGGCGAACAGAATCGCACCTCATGCTGGTCGATTTGCGTTCAAAGCAGATTACCGGCAAGGAAGCTGAGGCGGTATTGGGGCAGGCGCATATTACGTGCAACAAAAATGCCATTCCCCACGATCCGGAAAAACCGTTTGTGACCAGTGGTGTTCGCTTAGGCTCGCCGGCCATGACCACGCGTGGATTCAAGGAAGCCGAGACAGAAATCACCGCTAATTTGATCGCCGATGTATTAGACAAGCCGCACGATGAAGCCAATATCGCCGCTGTACGTGAAAAGGTGAGCGCGCTCACGAAGCGATTTCCCGTTTACAGCGTATGAGTCCTGACGAGCGGACGACATGAAGTGTCCGTTTTGCAGTGCTCAGGAAACGCAGGTGATCGATTCTCGCGTGAGTGAGGAGGGCGATGTCGTTCGCCGCCGCCGCCGTTGCACGGTTTGTCATAAGCGGTTTACCACCTATGAAGGCGCTGAGCTAAGGATGCCGACGATCGTGAAATCCAACGGGCAACGTGAGGATTTTTCACGTGCGAAGCTGGAGACCAGTTTTCACAGGGCGCTGCACAAGCGACTCGTTGAGACAGCCAAGGTGGAAGAAGCGATTGAACGCATCGAGCAGGCGGTGCTCAATGAAGCCAAGCGGGAGCACTCCTCCCGCAAAATCGGTGAAATGGTGATGGAAGAACTGAAAAAACTTGACCAGGTTGGCTATGTACGGTTTGCCTCGGTCTATCGCAGCTTTTCGGATGTCGAGGAATTCAAAGACGCCATCCGCGAAGTGACGAAACAGTAGATCTCATGTTCTGTGCATTTGATCATTCCATGATGGCGCGTGCGATCAACCGTGCCGAGCGGGGACGTTGCATTACGACACCCAACCCGTTTGTCGGTTGCGTCATTGTCAAACAGGGTCGGATCATCGGTGAGGGGCATACCCAAAGAGGTGGCCGACCCCATGCAGAAGCGATAGCGCTGGAAAGCTGCACGGTCTCGCCGCAAGGCGCAACGGTGTATTCGACCCTGGAGCCATGTTGCCTGCACACAAAGTCGCGCGGTCCGGCATGTTCGGATCTGCTGGTTTCGGCCAAAGTGGCGCGGGTGATATCGGCGGTGCACGATCCGTTCGAAGGCGTTGATGGTTGTGGACATTCCCGTCTTCGCGAAGCGGGCATCATTGTCGATATTGGATTGATGGAGGGTGCGGTTCGTGAGCAACTTAGAGCATTTCTGACGCGCGTCACGCGTCGCCGTCCATGGGTAACGCTGAAGGTGGCGACCAGCTTTGACGGCAAGACCGCATTGGCCAATGGCCAGTCAAAGTGGATTACCGGTGCTGACGCAAGACGCGACGTTCATCGCATGCGCGCAGAAGCATGCGCGGTCCTGACCGGCATCGGCACTTTGATGGCCGACGATCCGCAACTCACCGTGCGGGATGTTCCCTGCGACCGCCAGCCATTGCGGATTTTGCTCGACAGCCGTCTTGACATCAGCGACAGCGCGCGAATTCTTGATGGCGGCAACTTGCTTGTTGTTACGGCAGCGCAAAATGAGGGAAGGGAAAGTCAACTTACCGCACGTGGCGTGGACGTAGTGCGCGTTCCCGTCGAACAGATAAAGGGCAAAGTGGATTTACGGAAGATGATGGAGATGTTCGCCGTTCGGGGGCTGAACAGCGTCATGGTGGAAACGGGGGCCAAGCTAAATGGCTCTTTGCTTGCAGCGGGCGTCGTAGATGAAATTGTCGCCTACGTCGCACCTAGCATCCTGGGTGACCCGGCGCGCGGCGTATTTGCGCTCCCGGCATTCACGAGTTTGGCTGATCGCACGGAACTCAGTATTACGGATGTGCGACAGGTTGGTGCCGACCTGCGGGTCACTGCGTTAATGAAGGAGAAATAACGTGTTTACCGGCATCGTTGAAACTACCGGCGTGATCGAGAAAGCAGACGTAACGCCGGAAAATACACGGCTCACGATCAATGCGCCAAAGTTGGGGCTGCATCAAGTCGCGATTGGCGATTCGATTGCTGTCAGTGGGTGCTGCCTCACGGTCGTCGGGAAGTCGCCGGAAACATTTTCAGTCGATGTTTCCAATGAAACGATTTCACTTACGTCGGGATTGAAACTCGGCGCGGAAGTAAATCTGGAAAAATCGCTGCGCTTCGGTGACCGCTTGGGCGGACACCTGGTCAGCGGCCACATCGACGGCGTGGGGCTTGTGACCGCGATCAACGATCTGGGCGCGTCGTGGCGCCTGGAGATTGATGCGCCGAAAGAACTCGCGAGATTCGTTGCCCGCAAAGGGTCGATTACCGTTAATGGTGTATCGTTAACCGTCAACAAAGTAATCGATGTCGCCGACGGCAATGCGCTGTTTGAAATCAACATCATTCCCCACACGCATCAGGTGACAACGATTCGCTTGTTGCGCAAAGGAATGAAGGTAAATCTGGAAATCGATCTGCTCGCACGATACGTCGAAAGAATGCTGGGAAAGGAATCGCCATGAACATCGCAACGACGCAGGAAATTATCGAAGACATCCGGCTTGGGCGCATGGTGGTGCTGGTTGATGCAGAAGATCGCGAAAACGAGGGCGACTTGGTCATGGCCGCTGATTTCGTAACGCCAGATGCGATCAACTTTATGGCCAGGCACGCTCGCGGGCTGATTTGCCTCACGCTTGAAGAGTCGCGTTGCCGGCAGCTCAATTTGCCGCTGATGGTGACGGATAACCGAGCGTTGCACGGCACCGCATTCACGGCTTCCATCGAAGCGGCGACCGGTGTGACCAGCGGCATATCTGCAGCTGACCGTGCACGCACTGTGCAAGTGGCGGTGGCCGCGAACGCAAAGCCCGACGATATCGTGCAGCCAGGACATATTTTCCCGGTGATGGCCAAGCCCGGTGGCGTGTTGGTGCGCGCAGGGCATACCGAAGCCGGCTGCGACCTCGCGAATCTGGCTGGACGTACGCCGGCAGCGGTGATTTGCGAAATCATCAAGGACGACGGCGAGATGGCGCGATTGCCGGATTTACACGAATTTGCAAAACATCACGACTTGAAGGTCGGCACCATCGCGGATTTGATTCGTTACCGGTCGGTCACAGAAACACTGGTTGAACAGATTTCGGAAAAAACCATTTCAACACCGTATGGCCCATTCAAGCTCCACGCCTTTTATGACAAGACGGTGAACGAAGTACATCTCGCGCTCACCCGTGGTGAGATTCGACCTGAGGTTCCCGTGCTGACGCGCGTCCACGAGCCATTCACCTCGCTTGACTTGTTCGATTTTGACAGCGGTCGTCACGCTTATTCCGTCACTGATGCCATGCGAATTGTCGCCACGGAAGGCAGCGGTGTGATTGTGTTATTGCGCGCGCATGAGAACGCGGAATCACTGCTCGCAAGATTCACGGCGTCTGCCGATAAGCCAAAGCGCGCCGCAAAATGGGATCCACGCATGTACGGCATTGGCGCGCAAATATTACATAAGCTCAACGTCCGAAAAATGCGCGTACTCGCCTGGCCAAAAAATATTCCCTCGATGGCGGGCTTTGACCTCGAAGTCGTCGAATACGTGCCGCCGTCAAACGAGCGCAAATTGCATAGCGTCGCCTAATTTCAACAAGGCAGTATGAATTCCACCAAAGTTAATCTGGACGGACGAAACCTGCGAATCGGCATTGTCCAGAGTAGATTCAATGAACCCGTCGTGACGAGTCTGTTAAACGCCTGTGTTGCCGAGTTGCAAAAACATGGCGTCGACCCGGATGCCATTGATCACGTGTCGGTGCCGGGCGCACTGGAGATTCCTGTCGTTTTGCAGACCATGGCACACACGCAAAAATATGATGCTTTGATCGCAATCGGTGCGGTCATTCGTGGTGAAACCTATCACTTCGAAGTGGTCGCCAATGAAAGTTGCCGTGGTGTGATGGATGCGACGTTGGAGACCGGCGTGCCGATTGCCAATGGCATTTTGACGGTCGACACCGATGAGCAGGCGCTGGCGCGCACCGCCGAAAAGGGTGCCGATTGCGCACGTGTCGCCATTGAAATGGCACACACCATCAAAGAGATCAACGCGCCCGTGCGGGCCCGATCATGAAAAGTGCGCGCCGACGCTCAAGGGAGTTTGTGTTGCAGGCCCTCTACCAATGGCAATTGGCTGGGCAGAGTCTTGCCGACATCGAGCAGCAGTATGCAGAAGCAGAGGGATTTGCCAAAGCCGACAGCGCCCTGTTTTCCGTCATCTTGAGCGGTGTGTTAAAGCATGCGGATACGTTGAAAGAAAAACTCCTGCCACATCTGGATCGCCCCTGGAAAGAAGTGAGCCCGATTGAGAGCGCAATCCTGCTCATCGGCGCGTTCGAGTTGATCCATCTACCCGAGACACCGTACCGCGTCGTTATCAACGAAGCCATTGAACTTGGCAAATCTTTCGGTGGTACCGATGGGCACAAATATGTCAACGGTATCCTCGATAAATTGGCGGCAACGGTACGCGCCGGGGAAATTGCGTTTCAGGCAGACGCGCCTGAATCAACACCGGCAAAAAAAATAGCCGCTGTCAAAGTAACGACAAAAACACGTCGTGTGGCGAAGACGCCGGATTGATCAGCGTAGCCGCGCTTGCGTCTGGTTGAAACTCGATAAGGGGCCGTCGCCCAATGGCGCTACCTTAAGAGCGCAACCCTAGTTTTTTTGAATATAGGACTGCCACGGCCCTACTCTATGCAACATTCCTGTCTTGTCATTTCGAACCTGGTTTCATCGGGTGAGAAATCTGCTGTTGTTGTGGTGTCGTGGAAAAGCCGATTTCTCTCTTCGTTCGAAATGACAATGGTGGTTATTCTTAAACTAGTGCCATTGGCGTCATCGTCAATTGTTTTTTTTGCGAAACGTTTCACCGTGTCCCTTTGTTTTTTTACGCGAGCTGTGAAACGTTCGAACGCAACAGGGGGTTCGATAACTGAATTCCATGGGTAAGAAACTGAAGGCTAATAATTTCAATCAGATCGCCATTTGGCGCGTCTCCCCAGCCATTTCTGCTCAGAACGCCGCGCCTGGTATAGAGTTTCGTCTGCAGGCCGGATAAAGTATTTACTTTCTCTTGTGGTTACGGGCATTGCTGTTATTGCCGGATCAGAACGCGGTCGGTTGCTGCGAAAAATAAAGGTCTATCCCTATGGCACTATACTTCGTCCCATGTCCAGCTGCCGCATAACTTCAGGGTACGAAGGTAGAATAACTCGCATGAACTACGATGGCCGGAAATATTCGGTCGTGAAGATCGAGCAGTGGGTACGCGCAATTGATGTAGTTGCTATGATTTTATTGCTGCTGTTGGCAACATGAATGCCCAACTGGCGGAGGGCGCGCCGCTCATTCTCGATCTGTTGACTTACATTGAACAGGTCGAGAAGCTAAAGTCCAAACCTGCCTTCACTGTTCCGACCGAGTACTTCGCAGCCTACCAGCACGAACTCAAGGGTCTACCCGAACTCCACTTCAACCTGCAGGCTGACGGCGAAGATATCTGGCTGCGTCTGCCCCGCATAAAAGAAATTGTCGCGCCGGACGTAGACGAGAAGCTCAAGCCGTGGGTCACACTTCCAAAAAGCCCCGAAAAAAGTCCTGAGCTGAAATTGGAGGCTGTAACCTGTGACGGCAAGGTAGAAGTCGCGCGCGACCTGCTCACGGACCACCCGGAAATCAAGGCGCTGTTTGACTGGTACGTTGAAAACCGGTGGGAGCCATGGGCTGCAGCCGAGCGTCCGCGTCGCAAGACGATAGCCCGCTACTGATCACGTCGGGTTGCCAGGCGCGGTTGCCCGCGCCCAGCCCCCTAAGAACCGGACGTGTGCCTTTCGACCCATACGGCTCAAGCCTCCACAAAGGCATCTTGCGATACCCGGTTACACCGCTGCGTTTTCGGGACAAGAATGATGTCTACTGCAATTGAGATGGTGTAGCGTGAGATTGCTTGCGGCATCCGTCCCACCTTCCCGCATTTTCACAATATGGCGAGCACCCCAAGGGGTGTCCTTTGTGATGGCGGTCAGACAGACAGAACAGAGACCCTCTTGCCTTTGCCAGACACGGTAGAGTGTTGCGCGACCACGCGGCGAGTGCAGCATTTGCTTGCCCCATCGGGTTTCGAAATACGGCTCCCAGTGCGGGTCGTGGGGATTGGCGTCGGCTTTGATCTTGACATGCCGTTGTATTGGCGTGTCCGATTCTTGCAGCAAAGTAAGCTCTCTTTGCGTTCCATCCTCTTTTTTTTCTATGGCGGCAAATACCCAGTTCCGGGCACCTCTGGATTTGAAGTATTTCTCCTTAACCCATTTGGCGCCTTTTTCTGGATGCCTTCTTACCGCCCATCGCCATAGCGATGACCAGATAAACGTATCATTCCGAGCAAAGGTTTCTTTGGCGACGACATGGCGGTGATAATTCGCCCATCCACGTAGAACAGGATTAAGCAGCCTGATCAAATTCGCCTGTGTAGCCGTCTTGTGGCCATTGATGACGCCACGGATATGGTCAAGATGCGCTTTGACGTTCGCTTTCGACGGCTTCATCAACAGCTTGCCGCTGTATTTGCGAATGTTCCATCCGAGGAAATCAAACCCTTCCCTGATATGCGTGACTCTGGTCTTTTCCGGCGAGAGGACTAACCCTCGTTCGGCCAGAAATTCAGCCACTACCGGTTTGACCTCCTGTTCCAGCCACTCTTTCGAGTGGCCCGTAATGATGAAGTCATCCGC
Organism: Betaproteobacteria bacterium; assembly: GCA_025362135.1. Lineage (GTDB taxonomy): Bacteria > Pseudomonadota > Gammaproteobacteria > Burkholderiales > Usitatibacteraceae > UKL13-2. Next base: position 29,040 of record JANYHZ010000133.1, read on the forward strand.
ATATCGCACCATGTTCATTTTCAGACCTTTCGGCTTGGCTTTCGGGAATTTCTCCGCCAGCCTCGCCTCCAGACCATCCAACGTCATGTTGGCCGCCACCGGCGAAATGATGCCCCCTTGCGGAGTACCGGCGTCGGTGGGGAAGAGTTCGTGTTGATACACAAATCCCGCCTTGAGCCACTTATTGAGAATCGCCTTGTCCGTAGGGAGATTGGCGACCATCCAGTCGTGACTGATTTTGTCGAAACAGCTTTGGATGTCGGCCTCTAGCACCCATTCCGCGCTATTCGATCGCGCAAGGGAATTGAAACATTGCGCCCCTGCATCGGCCGTTGAGCGCTCCGGCCTGAATCCATAAGAATTCAGATCGGCGGTGGTTTCCGCAATCGGTTCCAACGCCAGCAAATGGAGCGCTTGCATGGCGCGGCACTTCATCACGGGGATGCCGAGCGGCCTCGTCTTGCCGTTCTTCTTCGGGATAAATACTCGCCGAAGCGGGAGAGGCGAATAACCCCGCCTCCTCAACGACGCAATCGCGTTGGTCTTTGCTCCCGGTGTTTTCCATGTGACCTTGTCCACCCCGGGAGTGTTCTTGCCTTTATTTTCAGTCACCCGCTTGACGGCTAATGCTTTGCCGCTGAACGAGTGGGTCAGCAGCCACTGCAAGGCTTTCGCCTTGTTATGCCTGCTGGCCTGTGTCGCCTTCACAATACGCGTCTGCAGCCGCCTTACGTGACGTTGAGCATTGGCCCAATTGATGCCGTCCCACGTCACGCCGGAAGGTGCACACGCCCGTCCTGCTGCGTACATTTGCTCTCCTCCCGTTAAGATGGTTCTAGAAACTCTCTTGTGAGGAGAGACCATAAGGAAGTCTGCCCGCTTTCGCGTGGGGTGATGTTGCAACCCCTATCCGTCCCATTACAGGACGGCGTTCGCTTTTTCCTCGTTCCTGTTCCCGCATCACCATCGGCAAACTTCGCAGCTTGCTGTCCCCGAAGGGAGCGATACGAGGTTTCCACGTTCCTCTTGCGAAGTACGTTGGGTTAGGCGGCTGCTGTCGACCGGGAGGCGTGTGGGTCACGAAAGCGCACAAACAATACGCTGTTCCCACCTCCGTTACTTTTTGGTTCAAGCGTAAAAGCCACTTCCGCTTGTTCGAATTAACGATCTTTATCGCAGCTTCACTTGTGTTCGCCATACCAACTATCTGGCACTTACCCGGCTTGTGGCTGCCAGGAGAATCCGCCTCTCACGATTGGGACCCCACACCTTGCGGTGCTTCGTTACGTTGTCAGAGCCGCACTTTATTCAGGCTCCTAGATTCATCCGGTGACACGGATGGTTCCCTCCGATGAAGTGGAAACAACTTCTGCAAGCGACTTCGTGTCGCACTGTAAGCTTTTCGTTGAGTACTTAACGAAAGCAAAAAGATGAAAGCAGCAAGGAAGAATAACGCATTGGAAGGCATCAAGAAAGAGCAACTGAAGCGGCGCGTATTTACGGTGGAATTCAAAGCCGAAGTGGTGCGGCAC
>JANYHZ010000160.1 GCA_025362135.1 Betaproteobacteria bacterium
TCGTTACACATTGGCCGCTGCTTACTACGCGAAGTGGGCGGACCTTGAAGCAAAATCACCGGGAAGCAAGGACGCTGTCGATAGCCTTCGCCGCGCGGAAGAGTTGAGCGCGCTGGATGTCCGCATGCTCAATCTGTTTATCTCGCGCCCGGCTATGTTGGCAACTGGCCTGGCACTGAGCAGGCGATATGGAGAAATGCAGAATAAGAAATAGCCAGGCGCTGACCTCGTTTCAAGCTGCACGCGCCGGCCCGGGTCTGGTCTTTCGCTATCGCATTTCACATGAAAGACCTGGCCCTTTCAGCAGTCACCGCCCATCTGCCTCCCGCTCAAACTGCGCCAGCTTCCCCATAAATTCCCGCGCCACCACCACATCGCTGCCGGCAATCCCGTCCGTGAATTTCTGGAACTTCGGCAAGCCACCCAGCTTCCCGACCAGCAGCTTCGATGCCCACAATGCGACCGGGATAAAGGCGACACCGAAGCCAATATTCCAGGCGATGAATGTCGGCATGAATGCGGAGACGGTGTACAGGTCCACGCCGAGCAAGCCTTTGAACAGCACCAGCACAAACGGAATCCACCACAGCAGTTGCCCGGTGAGAAACGCCCACTTGAACGTGTTTAGCCGCGTGATCTTGATCTGCTCAATCTGGCTTTGCAGTTCCAGCACCGGGCGGCTGTAATCGAGGTTGCGCAACTGGCTGCGCTGCTGGATGTTCAATGCCAGCATCACCACGGTCCAGGCCTGCAGCAACACTGCCGGCAGCAGGAATGCCGGCTGGTCGATGTGGCGGGCGATGAACCAGCCGAAGAAGGTGAGGAACGGGATGCTGAAGAGTATTTGGAACACGTTGCCTGCGGTGGCACCGCCCAGTTTGGCGCTATGTTTCTCAAGAATGGTTTCGCGAAGCATCAGCGTATTCATGCGCAGGCTGGCTTGAAGCAGGCGATCGCGCCCCATCCATTCGGTTTTCAGGTCATCGAGGGTCAGGCTCATTTGTTTTTTCCTTCTTTCTGTGGGTGTGGTGAGTGCAGCGCATGCTGCTCGTGCTGTGCTTGGAAATCGGCTTGCAGTTTGGTCTTGAGTCGGTTGATGCGGGTGCTGACGTTGCTGGCGCTGATGCCGACGACTTGGGCGATTTCCTCGCTGCTGAAGCCTTCGAGAAAAAGCAGGATCAGCGCGCGGTTCAGTTCGTCGAGTCCATCGATCAGCTGGCGCAACGAACGCATGTTGTCGTTGGTGTCGTCATACAGCGAATCGGCGGCGGCGATATCGAGGCCGTATTCTTCCAGCGGCACCGTGTCGCGAAGGCGTCGGACCTCGCTGCGGTAATGCGTGATGGCCACGTTCACCGCGATGCGATACATCCACGTCGAGAACTGCACCCTGTCATCGAACTGCTCATAAGAGCGCCACACCTGGATGAGCATTTCCTGCACCAGGTCCTGCCGGTCGGCGCGGTCGCGACAGTACATGTAGGCGACCTTGAAAAGAATCCGCTGGTGTTTCTCCAGCCGAGCGACAAACTCCTCGGTCGGGTGAGCAGGGGTCGATGGCATGGCGTTGGGGTGGTCGTCCGGGGACGTGACGTGAGTGAGTTTGACTTGCATGATGCGTTATTCGCACGGTGACTGACATAAATCACAGTCGGTGGAAAATATTTATCAAGTGGCCGGATCGCGAAATCTCCACTGTCGCTCACGGGGAATCCCGTGGGACGCCGGGACAACAGAAGTGTTGTGACGTTCCGAGAAACCTGGCCTTCAGGCGAGCCTTTCCGGCCATTTTGAAGACGAAGACAATCGGTTCGTGTTTTCGCTTGATCATGATCGATGACGGTGTCAGTAGGTGGCGAGGGGAAAATAATGGTGCCGGACACGCAAATCTCGCTTAGTTGGGGTCATCCCGTATGCTTCTTGCTAAAGCCTAAACAAGGTACAAAATATCCATGAAGTGGGTTGTTGCTGAACGACGTGAAGCCCAACATGTACGACGATAAAGTGTTGGGCTTCACAAGCTCAGCGCCAACGATATTGCAAATGACGATCCCATTACGCTTTCGACTTGCCAGAACTGTTGAGCGCGACCGCTTCGCGAATGAGCGCCTTGAAGGCTGGGGCTTTAACTTCTTCCGCTTCGTGGATGTCGATAGCGCGGCGCATCTTTCCGTCGAGACTTGAATTGAACAGACCGGCCGGATCCTTCAGCGACGCGCCCCTGGCGAAGGTGAGCTTCACTTTATCCTTGTAGGATTCACCCGTGCATATGATGCCATCGTGCTCCCACACTGGCGTGCCCATCCACTTCCACGTCTCGACGACATCCGGGTCGGCCTCATGGATGAACTTCCTCATTCGGCTAAGAGTTACCCCGCGCCAGTCCCCGAGCTCGGCGATTCTTTTCGAGATGAGTGCCGATGCCGACTGGCCTTCGCTTGCGTCCGACTTTTTCATGTTCTCGTCCTGGAAGTTCCAGATATATTGCGTTAGCAAGACAGTGGAGGATCAATCAAAGGGCAGCCAGCTTCAATTGTTTTGAAAGGCGGACTGCCAGGTGAAATCCC
>JANYHZ010000162.1 GCA_025362135.1 Betaproteobacteria bacterium
CAGCAAGCGCGACCATGCCTACTTTGTCGCGTTTGAGTCGGCGCCATGCCAGCGTCCACAGGCCGGGCGAGGCTTGATGAATCGGGGCGGCGGTCTTGTTGCTGGTCAGAACGGCACTCATCTCGATTTCCCTTATTTCAGCACAACGCGTGGATCGACCGCTTTGTAAAGCACATCGACCGCAAGGTTAACCATCATCGTCACCACCGCCAGATACACCGTCGCCGCCTTGATCACGGGAAAGTCGGAACGATTCACCGCCGTCAAAATTTCGCGGCCCAATCCGGGAATGGAAAAAAATGTTTCCAGCAAGAACGAACCTACAAAAATACCCGGCAAGGAAATTCCGACGTTGGTCAAAATCGGGATCATTGCATTTCGCAACACGTGTTTCATCATTACCGTTTTTTCACCCAAGCCTTTGGCGCGCGCAGTACGAACGTAATCCTGATTCACTTCATCGAGGAAGAAGCTGCGATAGAGCCGTAGCGCTGGCGCAAGGCCAACAAACACGGCCAGCAGTATTGGCAAAGGCGCATAGGTGACGATGTTCTTGGCGAAACTGTCGCTCCAGCCCTGTACCGGAAACCAACCCAGCTGGAAGCCGAAGATGTACTGCGCAACAATGATGTAGACCAGAAACGAAATCGACATTGCCACTGTGCAGACCATCATGATTGCGCGGTCTGTAAGTGTGCCACGCACATACGCGACACCAATCGCAAGAACAACACCGATCATGGTTTCGAGCAACAACACCGGGATCATGATGGTCAGTGTCGGCCCGACGCGGGTGATCAGAATGTTGGAGACCGCTTCGTTAGTGGCCCAGGAGCGCCCGAAATCAAATGTCACAATCTGTTTGACGAACACCCAAAGCTGGTACCAGTACGGCTGATCGACACCAAGCTGTTTGCGAATATTTTCGATCTGTTCAGCATTGGTGATCTTGCCTGCCAGCACCAGCGCGGGATCGCCGCCGACCCAGTTGAAGAGAAAAAATATCAGCAGAACCACGCCCGCGAGTGTCGGGATCATCTGCCAGAGTCGTCGAACAATATAGGCACCCATCGGGCCTCCTTCAGTTAAAAATGCCAGCCACAAGGCTATTGCTGCATAACCGCCTTTTGGGCGGCAGCGTCAATATCCAGATATTTGAAACTTGTATACAGAATCGGGTGTTTTTTATAGCCGAGCACCCAAGGATTGATGATGTGGTTAAAAATACGGTGAACCCCGTAACGCCAAGGTGCATAGGCCACGAGGATGCGATTCATTTCGCGGTAAAGTTTGTCGCGCTCGGGGCTATCCGGTAGTTTGAGCGACTGCGAGTACAAACGGTCGTACTCGGGCCACTTGAAGCGAGCGTCGTTGGAGATATTGGTATTCGGGCCGTAAAGTAATTGCAGGAAATTCTGCGCATCCGGATAGTCTGCCGTCCAGGCGATACCGGACATTTGATACTTGCCCACTTTGCGATCTTTGAGCAGGTCCGCAAATTGCACAGCGACCGCTTCCATGCGGATACCCACTGCCGCGAGACATTTCGCCCACAATTCCGCCAACTGTCGGGCCGAATCTTCGTTCGCGCGGTATTTGTAAGTGAGCTTGAACGGCCTGCCATCGGGAAGATCACGCCAGCCGTCACCGTCTTTGTCGATGTAGCCGAACATATCAAGAAGAGCCTTCGCTCGCGGCGGGTTGTATTCCTGCTCGATGGCGTGAAACGTCGGGTCAAAGCCGATAAGCCCCGGCGGAACCGGACTTTGGGCAGCGATCGCCTGGCCGCGGCGGACGATTGCAATTTCCTGCGAACGATCATGTGAAAGTATTAGTGCTCGCCGGAATGCAACATTTTCCGGTTTGTATCCACCCACGATTGCATCGTCCAGGTTGAATGCGTCGTAAGTGATCTCGGGAGCTTCTTCACGAAACGCGCGGACGTTGCGCTTTTGCATTTCGGGCGAGAGCTTGCCGTTGGGCAAGATTTCCTGAATAAACGCAAATGGCGTCTCCTCAAGGTAGTCGTGCTCATGATTCATGAAGGCGAGAAAGCGCGGTTGTTCTTCTTCGATCGGCGCGATTTCAATGCGATCAATTAACGGCAGGGTCTTGCCGGACAAATATTTGACTGCGTCTCTATCCCAGGGGTCCGCCGGATTCGCATACCTGGTATCGAGCATATGGCCGCGGTAATTGGGGTTCTTCTCGAGGACAATCTTAGAGCGGCGCACCCATTCCTTGAGTAGGTAAGGACCGGTACCCACCGGATGGGCCATCGTATCGCTGGCATAGCCTTCGATGGCTTCCCGCGCTACCGGGACGACGATAGGAAGCGTAAAAAAATAGATAAAGTTGTAATCCGGCTCCCGCAATTTAAATGAAATCGTGTATTTGTCCAGCAGCTGGATGCCGCCTATTGGCACCTCGTAATCGTATTTACCGCTTTTTTTTGCGGCGGCAACGAACTCATCGAGCCCCACGATGCGGTCTTCAAACAACCAGGAGTATGGGCTGCGATTAGCGGGATCACGGAATCGCTTGATGGCATATTCCATGTCCTTTGCCACCAGCTCGCGGGGCTTGCCTTTAAAGATGGGATCGTCGGAAAAATAAATGCCGGGCTTGATACGAAACGTGAAGCGCGTACCACCCTCCTCGCCGACCGGAACGGTTTCGACGATCTGCGGAACCATTTTCACCGGGCGCGCCAGCCAGTCATAGCTGAGCAGGGAATCGAAAATGTTTTCACAGATGCCAACCGAATAACGGTCTTCGATGCGTTGCGGATCGAAGCCGGTTTCAGCTGCGCGGAAAGCGATTTTCAGCACCTTTTTTTCGGTGGCCTGTGCTGGTGCGGTGGAATGCAGTGCCGACAAAGCGACGGTCGCAAACAGCGCGCCCAGCAATCGACGATGTGACATTTTCATTACCGACCAACGCACATCACACTCCCCGCAATACAGAATTTATAAATCAAAAACGCGTAGATCGCCAATTGGCGAGCATTTCCGAGCAAAAATGCCTTGAAAACCGCGCCAATGCTAGAGTTTACGCAACAATAGTTAAAACTCTGAAGACTTGACGCGACGCAACTTCCTGAACAAACCGCTGATTTCTCAACGAAAAAAAGCTGTGCAATTATAGCGTCACCAGCAGCGCAGCCCCAATTCAGTGCTGCGGCCGTTTGCTCTCATCGACATCCATGAAAAGCCATGGCGCATTCAAAATCGGATGCTTCATGTAACCAATCACCCAGGGTTGCACGACGTCGCTGCGCAGACGATGCACCTGCGGAATCCAGGGTGCATACGCAGACACCAGCCGTGCCATTTCAACATAGAGCTTGTTCCTCTCTGGAGACGGCGGCAGCTGACGCGCCTGTTCGTACAGATTGTCGAAAGCGGGCAGCTTGAATTTAGCGCGATTGCTTTGTCCAATGTTGCCGCCGTATAAATTCTGGTAAAAATTTTCGGCGTCGGGGTAGTCGGCACCCCATGCCAACTGCCACATCGCCAGCTTGCCCAGTCGTGATTCCTTGTTCAAATCGGGCCATTTGGCTTTGTTCCACACCATTTTCAGGCCGATCGCATCCATATTTTTGCGCCACAGTTCATCGAATTGTTTACTCGTCGAGTCTGGCTCGGAGGATTTTTCGATCACAAGCTTGGAGCCGTCAGGATTTTCCCGATAACCGTCGCCGTCTCGATCCAGGTACCCATACATATCGAGCAACGCATTCGCTTTCGTCGGGTTGTATTCGCTAAACGCATTGCGAAAAGCCGGGTCGTAACCGGCCACGCCCGGGGGTATCGGTGACTCCGCTTTTACAGCGCCGCCGTTGCGGATGACACTGATGTCTTCATTGAAGTTATATCCGAGCCATATCGCGCGACGCAAAGCGACTTTCTCCGGCGTGTAGCCGCCCACGACCGGGTGTTCCATGTTGAAGTAGGTATAGACGAGATCGGGCTCTACGAAGCGTTGCCCCCGCATGCCAAGCCTGGCGAGGTTTGGCGCGAGTTTTCCACCCGGAAACGCGAAGCCCGCAAACTCGTTGGGCGCGTTGGCATAATCGGTTTCACCATTGACGAAAGCAAGCCAGCGAGGTTGTGATTCCTCGATCACCGATATTTCAACACGCTGTATTTGCGGCAGCTTTTTGCCCTTCATCTGCCGGTAAATTTCCTGCGTCTCCGGGTTGTCGCCGGGCTCCGCGTCGTAAATGTGGGTGCGATAGCCGGGATTGGCCTCCAGCACCATTTTGTGTGATCGTTTCCACTCGATAAGCCGAAACGGTCCGGTGCCGACAGGATGCGCGCCCGGATCGGCTGCGTTCGCTTCGATCACCTCGCGTGCCACGGCAGCCGTCTGTACCGTACCAAAAATATAGATGAAGTTGTAATCGGTTTCCTTCAGTCGGAGTCGCAAGGTGTACTTGTCGGGCGTCTCGATCCCCGCCACCGGCGCGTCATAATCAAACTTGCCGCTCTTTTTAGCAGCGGCCATGGCTTCATCGCCGCCGACTATCTTCCCTTCGACATACCACAGCCAGGGAGACGACAATGCGGGATCGTAGAAACGTTTCAGGCTGTAAGCGTAATCGTAGGAAGTCAGTTCGCGCTTCGCCCCTTTGAACACGGGATCATCTGCAAAATAGATACCAGGCTTGAATTTGAAGGTATAGGTTTTGCCATTTTCGGTCACTTCCGGCATCGCGACCGCGGTGTTGGGTATCAACTTTGCGGGGCGCGCGAGAAAATCGTATGTCAGGGGTGGATCAAAGATCGCTTCGTTGATCGTGTTCGAATACAGATCCGAAACCTTCGCAGGGTCAAAGCTTGTTTCGGCAATAAGAAATGCGAAACGGCTCGTTTTCACCTTGTCGGCAGCAAAAATTGCTGTCGAATTGAAGAAGCAATGCGCCGCCAGCAGATACGCAACGGCACGTCGATAGGAACGAGTTGATTTCATTTTTTTAGCTTGTTCTGCAAGTCGAGGTCGATGTCAAGGTAACGCACCGTGGCGCGATTCACGGGGTGTCGAGTGTGGCCAATCACCCATGGGTGGGAGAGGTCGGTCAGCATGCGATTGCTGCCCAATTTCCATGGCGCATTTACCAAAAAGATCCGATTCATCTCACGGTAGATCGCGACCCGTTCCGGGCTTGGCGGTGTGCCACGAGCCTGTTCGAACAACCGGTCAAATTCCGCATTCTTGAAGCGTGAATGATTCGCTTGTCCGCTATTGGGCCCGTACAGCATGACAAAAAAAGCCTCCGCATCGGGATAGAGGCCGCCCCACCCCAATTGCCACATCATTAACTTGCCCGCGCGTGATTCCTTGAGCAGATCTGGCCACCGCGCTTTTTTGATGCGCAGCTTGATGCCAATGGCATCCATACTTTTTTTCCACAGCTCATCGAACTGTTTATCGCGTTGCGTTGGCGTCGTCGCGAGTTCCAGTTCCAGCTTTGTTCCATCCGGATTTTCGCGGTAGCCGTCTCCATCCCGATCAACATAGCCAAACATGTCGAGAAGCCCGCGCGCACGAGCCGGATCAAAATCATTTGCGGTCGTCCGAAAATTTCCCTCAAAGCCAAACGCGCCCGGACCGACGGGACTTTGCGCGGGCACCGCCTGATTTTTGCGGATGACGCGAATTTCCTCTTCGGTGTTGTACGCCAACACGATGGCGCGGCGCAATGCGATCTTTTCGGGCGCGTAACCACCCACCACAGGATTCTCCATCGCGAAGTAAGCATAGGTCAACTCAAGTCCGGGCTGGCGATCCATCTGGATGCCTTCCTTGCTCAAGTAGGCCGCGAGCTTGTTACCCGGAAAGGCGTGATTGGCAAAATCGTTAGGGAC
>JANYHZ010000191.1 GCA_025362135.1 Betaproteobacteria bacterium
GGCGCAAGGTATCGAATGCTATGGTATGCGCATCTAATGTTAATACGGTAAAATGCCGTATTGCAATTTAGCAGTTTACGAGGGCCCCCATGGCGGCAGTCGCAAGATTCGACCTGAAGATGGACACAGCGGAAAAAGATGTCGTGTCGCGTGCCGCCGCATTGATGGGCACCACGATGGCGGGATTCGTTCGTGCCGCGGCCAAGGAAAAGGCGATTAAATTGCTGGATCGTGAATCGCGGGTAACGTTGTCCAAGCGAGATTTTCGGGCGCTTGCAACGGCGCTCAATAGCGCATTTACACCAAATGCAGCGCTAAAGGGGGCCGTCGCCGCTGCGCGCAAGATCAAGCGTGATTGAGGAGCAGGCGCTCGACCCAGCTCGGCATGATCGCAAGGGTTTTAGCTGCGGCGTAACAGAACTAGACGAATATCTTCAGCGCTTCGCGATTCAGCAAAGCAAGAAGGGCGTGAGCGTAGTTCGGGTACTGATTGACACGAACCTGCCTGCGGAAATACTTGGCTACTACAGTTTGAGTGCCGCACAAATCGACGTAAACGCACTCACAGAGGCCGACCAAAAGCAGCTACCGCGCTACCCGGTGCCATGTTTTCGCATAGGGCGGCTCGCGTGTAGTATTTCTCATCAGGGCAGGGGAATTGGCAAGCTGCTGATTGGCTGTGCAGTCACGCGCTGTCTGGAAGCGCGCAAGCAGGTTGCTGCGTACGCGTTGATTGTCGACGCGAAGGATGTGCGCGCAAAAGCTTTCTACAAGCACTATGGGTTTAAGACTTGCTTGGATAGTCCGATGACGCTGTATTTGGCGCTTGGTGTGGATAAATAATTGTTCGTCAATCGTCGCTTGTACACCACGTTTACGCGGGTGGAATAAGCGACTTGGAGTGGAATTGCGCGGCCTAGTGCTGGAACCGTCGCGTATAATTCCGTTTGAATTTATGCGGCTGGCTGTGGACAGGAAACGTCTTCCAATGCCCATCTAATACATTCGCGGCAACCGCGATCCCTCACCCTACCCCTCTCCCAAGGGAAAGGGAAATAAATAGTGAAGAATTAGAACAACATGGAAGCAGATCAGCTAAACGCAATTGGAAATCTCATCTCCGACTTGACCGCACGCACGGTCGAGTTGCGGAGGTATCTTTGACTTTGATGCCAAGGTAGAGCGGCTCGAAGAGGTCAATCGCCTCGCGGAAGATCCGGCGGTCTGGGGCGACAGCAAACGCACACAGGAACTGGGCAAAGAGAAGAAGCTTCTCGATGAAGTTGTTACCAACCTGAACACACTGGGCAGTGGTCTCGCCGACGCGCAGGAACTGTTTGCGATGGCCAAAGCGGAAGCGGACGAAGATACGCTTAATGCGGTCAGCGACGATACAAAGACCCTGGAAAAACTGGTGGTGGACATGGAGTTCCGCCGCATGTTTTCCAACGTGATGGACCCGAATAACTGTTTTGTCGATATTCAGTCGGGCGCGGGCGGTACGGAAGCGCAGGACTGGGCGAATATGCTCATGCGCCAGTATTTGCGCTACTGCGAACGCAAAGGCTTCAAGACTGAACTGTTGGAGGAGTCGGCCGGCGATGTGGCGGGTATCAAGTCCTGCTCCATCAAAGTCACCGGCGCTTATGCCTATGGTTTTTTGCGCACCGAGACCGGCGTCCATCGACTGGTACGCAAAAGTCCGTTCGATTCATCCGGTGGCCGTCACACTTCATTCGCGAGCCTGTTTGTGTACCCGGAAGTGGACGACTCGATCAATATTGAAATCAATCCCGCCGATCTGCGTATTGACACGTTCCGCGCCTCCGGCGCTGGCGGCCAGCACATCAACAAAACCGATTCAGCGATCCGCATTACGCACGCGCCGTCCGGTGTGGTGGTGCAATGCCAGAACGACCGGTCACAACATCGCAACCGCGCTGAGGCGATGCTGATGCTGAAGGCGAAACTGTATGAGCTGGAAATTCGCAAGCGTCAGGCTGACCAGCAGAAACTGGAAGATTCCAAGACCGACATCGGTTGGGGACACCAGATTCGCTCCTATGTACTGGACAATTCCCGCATCAAGGATTTGCGTACCAATGTAGAAGTGGGCAACACCAAATCGGTACTCGATGGCGATCTGGACGTATTTATCGAGGCCAGCCTGAAGCACGGCGTTTAGAGAAGTCATTTACCCAATACGAGATTGACCATGTCCGACGAAAACCTGAATCCGCCCATCGACGACAACCACGTCATCGCTGAGCGCCGTGAAAAGCTGAAGGCTCTGCGCGCTGCGAGTGCCAACGGTATCGCATTCCCGAATGACTATCGTCCTGAGCACGACGCCGCAGAGTTGCTGGCGGCGCATGGCGCGAAATCAAAGGAAGAATTTGAGGCTGGCGCACACATCGACGTCAAGGTCGCGGGGCGCGTCATGCTCAAGCGCTTGATGGGCAAAGCCGCTTTCGCCACGATTCAGGATGCCTCCGGCCGCATACAGCTATATGTCACGCTCAATGAGGTTGGCGACGCGGCGATGGACGCGTTCAAGCGCTACGACCTGGGCGATATCGTAGGCGCGCAAGGCCATCTGTTCAGAACCAAAACCGGTGAGCTTTCAATTCATGTGAAGGCGATTCGCCTCATCACCAAGTCGATACGCCCGATGCCGGAGAAATTCCATGGCCTGACTGACACCGAGCAGCGCTATCGCATGCGCTATGTCGATTTGATGGTGAACCCGGAGGTGCGCAACACCTTTGTCGTGCGATCGAAAATCGTCCAGACAATGCGCGAATTTATGGTTAGCCACGGCTATCTTGAGGTCGAGACGCCGATGATGCATCCGATCCCCGGCGGCGCGGCAGCCCGACCGTTCAAGACGCATCACAACGCGCTCGACATGGAGCTGTATTTGCGTATCGCCCCGGAGCTGTATTTGAAACGTCTGGTGGTCGGCGGCTTCGAGCGCGTGTTCGAGATCAATCGCAATTTCCGCAACGAGGGTATCTCAGTTCGCCACAACCCCGAATTCACAATGATGGAGTTTTACATCGCGTGGCGTGATTACCTGCATCTGATGCAATTCACCGAAGACATGTTTCGCGTTATCGCTACCGAAGTGCTGGGCAAAACACTGGTCGGATATCAGGGAATGGAAATCGATTTTGGCAAGCCGTTTGATCGCCTCACGATGGTGGAGGCGGTGAAGAAATACGCGCCCGATTTGGCGAGCATTGATTTCAACGATGCCGCGACCTTGCTCAGGTACATCCGTGCCAATGGCGAAAACGCGAAAGAAACCGACACGATTGGCACCCTGCAATTGAAGCTGTTTGAAGCGGCTGCGGAAGCCAAGCTGATTCAGCCCACGTTTATCGTTTCCTACCCTGCTGAAACATCCCCGCTGTCGCGCCGCAACGATGAGAACCCGGCGGTGTGTGATCGATTCGAGTTATTCATTGCAGGACGCGAGATCGCCAACGGCTTCTCGGAGTTGAATGATCCAGAAGACCAGGCAGAGCGATTTCTGGAGCAGGTTCGTCAAAAGGACGCTGGCGACGCCGAGGCAATGCACTACGACGCCGACTACGTGCGTGCGCTCGAATACGGGATGCCACCCACCGCAGGCGAAGGTATTGGTATCGACCGGCTGGTGATGCTGTTAACGGACAGTGCGTCAATCCGGGAAGTGATCCTTTTTCCGCAAATGCGCACGGGTGATTTGTAAACGTGCTGGCGACTTTGCGCGTTAGCAATTGTGTGTATTTTCATTATCGAAAGGAAACCACCATGATTTTCATCAAATCGTTTTTGCTTGCTGCAGTAATCGCGCTCTCGTTGTCGGCAAATGGCGCGTTTGCCAAATGCGATACTTGCGGCGATGTCATAGACATGAAAACCGTTGAAGTAAAAGGGGAAGGCACCGGTCTTGGGGCCGTTACCGGTGGCGTCCTCGGCGGCGTATTGGGCCATCAGGTCGGTGGGGGTCGCGGCAAGGATGTGGCCACGGTGGCAGGCGCTTTGGGTGGCGCGTACGCGGGCCACCAGGTCGAAAAAAATGCGAAAGCCAAGACCCAGTATCAGGTCATTGTGAAGCTGGAAACAGGTGAATCACGCACATTCACCTACAGCGCCGCGACGTCGTACAAAGTTGGCGACAAAATCAAGATCAGGGAGAACAAGCTGACGCGACTGTAAGCATTTCGCGACTCCTAAAAGCCCGCTTGACGCGGGCTTTTTGCCGTCAACGTGCGGACGCACACACGAAAATTGTCGTCATACAGCATTGGCGCGGAGATTGGGCAAAAAGTCTCTGGAGCTGCCCGCCGGTTGGCCTTCCACGCGCAGAAGCGCGGGCGAAATGCTTGCGACGCATTTTTCGCTAAGTCGCGATTTCAGCGACGAGGTCGTGCACTTGCGCCGCAACGACCCTCGCACGCAGAAACTCGCCCGGCTGCAACTTCTTGCTCACACCCGTTACATAAACCACGCCATCGATTTCCGGCGCATCGGCCTTTGAGCGACCAATCGCAACACGGGCACCCTTCTCTCCCTCCGCGAGGCGGTCGACCAATACATCAATCTCCCGCCCCACCTTGGCTTGTAATCGTTGCCCGCTAATTTTTTCCTGATGGGTCATGAACCGTGCCTGGCGCTCTTCGCGCAATTCAGCCGGAACTGCGTCGGGCAGGGTATTCGCCATCGCACCGTCCACGGGAGAATAGGCAAAGCAGCCTACGCGATCAAGTTGTGCTTCTGTCAGGAAATCGAGCATTTCCTGAAACTCGGATTCGGTCTCACCCGGAAAGCCGGCGATGAAGGTCGAGCGAATCGTCAATTGCGGGCAGACCTTCCGCCACGCCTGAATACGTTCAAGGTTTTTTTCCGCAGCAGCGGGACGCTTCATCAATTTTAGGATGCGCGGATTGGCGTGCTGAAACGGGATATCCAGATACGGTAGTATTTTTCCGTCACTCATCAGCGGTATGACTTCGTCCACGTGCGGATAGGGATACACATAATGCAACCGCACCCACGGTTTTTCTCGACCACCAATACTTCCCAAGGCTTCGCACAACTCCGTCATGCGCGTCTTGAGCGGACGACCGTTCCAGAAACCGGTGCGATACTTCACATCCACGCCGTATGCACTGGTGTCCTGCGAAATCACCAGCAATTCCTTGACGCCAGACTTGATCAGATTCTCCGCTTCCTGCATCACGCTGCCGACCGGTCGGCTGACCAGATCGCCGCGCATCGATGGAATGATGCAGAAAGTACAGCGGTGATTGCAGCCTTCTGAAATCTTGAGGTACGCGTAGTGCTTTGGCGTGAGCTTGATGCCTGCGGCAGGAACGAGATCGATGAACGGATCGTGCGGCTGCGGCAAGTGCGCGTGCACATGTTCCATAACTTCGTCCCTGGCGTGCGGCCCCGTTACCGCCAACACCCTCGGATGGATCTGCTTGATGAGATTGCCGCCGCCATCGCCTGCCTTGGCACCGAGACAACCAGTGACGATTACCTTGCCGTTCTCCGCGAGTGCTTCACCTATTGCGTCCAGGGATTCTTCAACTGCCGAATCAATGAATCCACACGTGTTCACGACGACCAAATCTGCACCGGCATAATTCGGTGCAATTTCGTAACCTTCGGCGCGAAGCTGCGTGATAATCTGCTCCGAATCCACCAACGCTTTTGGACAACCCAACGATACAAACCCGATGCGTGGCGGTTTGGCTCTTCGCTTCGCGATACGGATGGAACTGCTGACCAACTTCATGCCCTAGCGCTTGGTCTTGCGCTTGTTTACAGGCTTCTTGCCCGCGCGCTTAGCCCCAGGCGCAGCGGCGGTATCGTCCGAGGATTGTTCATTATTCGCCGACGCTGACGCATCGACCATCGGATTGTAGGGGAATGTGGAGAACATTTGCATCGCTTTTTTCCGTAATTCGTCTTGCATACCCACGACGTTGGACGCGCTTTTTTCCAGATACTCCCCCATCAAAATGGGCGGCACGCCTGGCGTAGCTTGCATTAACTTTGTTAGCGCATCTGACCCAAACGGTGGAATTGAATTGCCCGTGCCTGCGCCGATGGTGCCATAAAGCGTTTTGGTTTGTTCCTGAAATTTTTTCTGCGCCTCGTGGAACGCGCCGATGCTGCGTTCCAGGTAATTACCCATCAATCCCTGCATGCTGTGACCGTAGTACCGGATGATGTTGGAAAGCATATCAGCAGAAAACATTGGCAGGCCGCCGCTCTCCTCTTCAAGAATGATTTGCAAGAGGATGCTGCGGGTCAGGTCTTCGCCGCTACGCGCGTCCAGCACCTTGAAATCCTGGATATCGAGAACGAATTGCTTGATGTCTGCCAACGTGATGTATGCACTTGTTTCAGTGTCGTACAGGCGGCGGTTTGGATATTTCTTAATGATTCGGGTCACGGCAACTCCTCAGATGTAGTTTGCTGGCAAATCAAGCCAATTAGGACCAAATTGCAGCAGGACACGTTGCGCTAACAAAAATATGCCGGTTGCGTTCGAATGCGGTGCAATGTATTTTCTGAAACGCAACTACTAGTTGCTTGATTATCATAGCATTTTTTAATTGCTGCGGCGCTATAAATTGTTTATGTTGCAGCGCAGCAAAATATACTTGACTTGAAAGATTCTTGGGATTAATATTCGTCTTGTGCGGTGCACCATTTTTCGGCAAACGTAAAAGCCAAGGGGTGAAAACCGTAATCGTGTCGCGTTTCAGCCAATCTTTTTTTAACCCACTTACGGAGCATAAACATGTCCAACCTCAATATGGCCAACGAACAATTTGGTGATTTTTCCAAGACAGCCGTCGAAGACGCAATGAAATTCGCAACTGTTTCTCTTGATAGCATCGAACGTATGTTCGCACTGAATCTTGAAGCAGTTAAAGTCAGCCTTGATGTCACCGCCAAGAACGCAAAAGCAGTTGGCGCGGTCAAGGACGCACAGGCATTGAACGGCTTGACCACAAAAGCGTCGGAAACTGGTGCTGAGTTTATGGCCGGCTACTCCAAAAACCTTCAGGAAATCAGCAACGCTGCCCAGTCTAAATTCGGCGCATTGGTCGAAGAGCGCGTCGCCTCTTTCCAGAAATCGATGGTCGAAGGCCTCGACAAAGCAGCCAAGACCGCTCCTGCCGGGTCTGATGTCGCTTTTGCTGCGATCAAATCCAGCATGGCCGCTTCCACTGCCGCCATGGATACGCTGACTAAAGCCGGCAAGCAATTGTTGACCTACTCCGAGAGCGCGCTTAAGACGGCCGCAGAGTCTGTCGCCAAAGCAACGCCTTCGAAGCGCAAGTAATTCTGTATTGACGTCTCCTCCTCCTAATCGACAAGATTAGGCTTAGCCCCGGGAGTTTCCCGGGGCTTTTTTATGCCCGTTGCCCAAGCTACGCAAACTGCCACCCATGAAAAACGCCCCGTTCAGGGGCGTTTTTCATGGGTGATTGCGAAGGCGATGTTAATACTTGGTTCGGAGGTCAGATGGTTGCGATGAAAAATACGCGGCCAGATCCTGAATATCTTCCGGCTTCAGCGCCGCTGCAAAACCATTCATGGATGCGTTCTTGCGCTTTCCCGCTTTATATTGCGTTAGCGCAGCAACAATGTAATCGTAGTGTTGACCCGCCAGCACTGGATAGTCTGGCTGGATAGGTTTTGCACCGGCTTCACCATGACACGCCTTACACGTTTCCGACTTCTTGGCACCCGCCTCAGCGTTGCCGCGCGCGCTGACCGACAGGGGGACGGCCAAGCAAAGTACAGCTATCACGATACTGGTTTTTTTCATAATTGGCTCTAACCCTTACTTCTGCGCGTAGTAGGCGGCAATATTCGCCAACTCGGATTCTTTCAACGCGCTCGCAAGACCCTTCATGGTTTCGTTGGAACGCTCACCACTTCGATACGCCTTAAGTGCCGCGACAAGATAGTCTGCATTTTGGCCACCAATTTTCGGAACGAGATACACTTCTGGATAAGCGGTTTTTGTTCCAGGAACACCATGGCAACCAGAGCAAATTGCCAACGCTTTAACTCGTCCCGCGATTGGATCGCCGTTGGTGCCTGGCGCTTGAGCCAGCGCCAGCGCCGGGACGAGAAAAATAGCAAAAGACAGAATATGTTTTTTCATGTTTTAGAGCGTTCGATGGACACTTTTTAGCCCGGACAACGAAGAGTTTTGTCGCTGCTGATCTAGCATATACACATGCCAGTAAATTATAGCATGAGGTCGCGATGCCTCTTCGCTGTTTGTGCGCACACAAAATAAGATCTAGCACTGGTCAGGGGCTCCAGCGCGATGCCGCTGGAAGCCGCGCCAGTGTTGGCGCATGACGTTCGGTGCAACGGCTATTGCACCGTCACACGGAAGCTTACATTGCCCGTTTGAGCGGCATTCAATTGACCTGCCAGGGTCCATTGAATGTTGCCCCCCGCGCCGACCATCGGTTGGACCGTCACCATGCAAGAAATCAGCGCAGCCGGTAGCGGCATCCCGCAACTCGCTAGACTGAAATTCGTAAACGCCGGCGTGTTGTCACTGATGACCACCATCATCACCGTGGTACTGGCCGTGTTGGTGTAGGTAATGACATATTCAAGGATGTCCCCTGGACGCGCGGTATTTGCAGTGCTCGCTACCCCCGCCTGCGTGATATTGCGCACTGATTTCATCAACGCAAGGCCAGAACCACCCGCCGCCCCAACTGTCGTTACATCCTGACGCGTGTACAACACATTCGGTCCCATCGTGGGCATAAACGTGGCTGTCACTGTAATGATGTCCTGTGCGTTATAGGGTGCCGCCGCAGGAATGTTGGATTTGACCACCAGACAAACCTGGTCACCCGGATTGACTGCGACGCCACCGCTCAGGGTAGCAGTGCCTTCGGCTCCGTCGAGAACACCGTTGCAGTTGGTGTCGCGATAAATTTGCGTTGTCCAGCCGGCGATCGCGGGTGACGCTATGTCGGTTGTTGAAAAACTTACAGCACCTGAAAGACCGGCGTTGAATACGTGCGTGTAAAGAACAGTTGTCCCGGGTGCACCCGTCTGTGCGCCGTCGGTAAGGAAGGTGTTCACCGCCATGTTGGACACTGGCACGGATAGCGTTGCGCTGTTGTTGCCCGTGTTGACGGGTGGCTCGCTACCACCGGAAACTGTCGCGGTATTGGTGACCCCAGGGGAGGCATTGCTTCCGACGGTTACGTTGATGGTGATCGAATTCCCGGTAGCACCTGCCGCAATCACATCTGAACTAGCGCACGTTACCGTTTGGCCCGCATTCATGCATGTCCAACCTGTGCCGCCAGAACCGGCTGCTACGTAGCTCAGGCCTGCGGGGAGTACGTCAGTAACAGTTACCGTGCCAATCGTCGGTGCTGTGCCGAGGGTGTTTCTCGCTGTCAGAATAAAGTTGGCAGGTGATCCAACCACAAATGTAGTAGTGGAACTCTTGGTCAACGTCAGATCAGGAGCATTCACCACCACGCACTGCGGGGTCACACCGTTGGTGACGTTGGTGATGCCGGTGATGTTGGCTGTCGTGTTGGTGTACGCTGCCGGATTGGC
>JANYHZ010000051.1 GCA_025362135.1 Betaproteobacteria bacterium
GCTGAATGCAAGACTTTTGCTCGAACAATTGCTAATATCGTATTCGAATGCAATCACCCCGGTTTAGAACATGGCAGACACCAACGTAACCTCGATCAAGCGTCCCGACGTCATCTCCCTGAATCTCAAGGGCAAGACGGCGCTGTACGCTGCGTGGATGCCTTTGCTGAAGGGCGGCGGTCTGTTTATGCAGTCAACAAAAGATCACAAACTCGGTGATGAGATACTTTTGGTTCTGACTTTCCTTGATGAATCAACCAAGATTCCGTTGTCGGGAACGGTGGCTTGGATCAACCCGCCGCACGCACACGGCAATCGCCCACAGGGTGTAGGGATACGCTTGCCGGACAACGAGGTTGGACGGGAATTGAAGAAGAAAATTGAAGGCATTCTGGCTCCAGTTGCCAAGTCCGACCGGGCTACACACACGCTGTAAGTTCGTGTTGCCTAAAAGCTAGACAATATTTTCTTTCGCCGCACGATCCAGCCATTTTTCGTTGTTGGGCGGCACGAAGTTTCGCATGCGGGCAAGCAGGCTCGCCAGTTCGGTATCGACAATCAGGCTGTCGCGATGCGCATCGCGCAGCAGGCGCTCGTCCCGCGCGTGATCGAGAAACCGCATCAGGTGATCAAAGAATCCTGATACGTTGAATATCCCAACAGGCAACAAATGATAGGCAAGTTGCTGCCATGTCAGTGCTTCGAACAGTTCATCCAGCGTGCCGTAGCCGCCGGGCAAGGCGATAAATCCATCGCACAGTTCGGTCATCAGCGCTTTGCGTTCATGCATCGTGCCTACAACGTGCATTTGCGTAAGCCCGGTATGGCCGACTTCTTTTTCCATGAGTTTTTTCGGAATAACGCCCACTACTTCACCACCCGCCGCAAGACAGGCGTCGGCGGCGACACCCATCAGGCCGACATGTCCACCGCCGTAGATCAGCCGAATGTTATTTTGGGCAAATGTGGTTCCGAGCGCCGCAGCAGCGAGCTTGAACGCAGGGTCAACACCGGGGCTTGAGCCACAGAAAAGGCAGATTGCCTTGAGGTTTTTGTTGGTCGTATTCATGCGCGGATTATACCGGTAGCCCTACAAGACGCCGTCGGGAATGCGATAATTGCCGCATGTTTATCGACTCGCATTGCCATCTCGATTTTCCAGAACTCGAAGCTGATCGCGCCAATGTGCTGGCACTCATGCGCAGCAACGCCGTCACACACGCGCTGACTATTTCAACTACGCTCAAGTCCTTTCCGGCGGTGCGTGCGGTGGCCGAGGCCAACGACAATATCTGGTGTTCAGCCGGTGTTCACCCCGACGAACAGGTTGATGATCACGAAGCTTCATTGGAGGAACTGCTCGCGTTGGCCGATCATCCGAAAGTGGTCGCGATCGGCGAAACCGGGCTCGATTACTACCGGCTACCCGAGCCGCTCGATTGGCAACGTGAAAGATTTCGCTTGCACATTCGCGCCGCGAAGCTGACCGGCAAACCGCTGGTCATCCACACCCGGAATTCCCATGCCGATACCTTGCGCATCATGCGTGAAGAGGATGCTGCCGTGGTCGGTGGCGTGATGCATTGCTTTACCGAGACCCAGAGCGTTGCGGATGCCGCCATCGGGATGAATTTTTACATTTCGTTTTCCGGTATTGTTACTTTCAAGAATGCGAAGGAGCTCAAGGAAGTCGCCAAGACCGTTCCGCTGGACCGCATGTTGATCGAAACCGATTCTCCCTATCTCGCACCCGCGCCGTATCGCGGTAAAATGAATCAACCGGGATATGTGAAGTATGTCGCCGAGCACATTGCAGAATTGAGGGGGATTTCGGTCGAACAGGTGGCGGAAGCGACGACCCGAAATTTTTTCTCGTTGTTCAAACATACAAATTGATGTCGTTTTTTGCAGATAAATCCAAGCGGAGTAAATCCATGTCAGTCCGGTTCGCCTTGCCCTTTCTATTGTTTGCAGCGGTCGCTGCCAACGCGGCACCGATGCCGGCAAAATCATCCTCGGCAGCTGCAGCCCCGACGCCATCGGCGCCGGTCAAGGTTGAATCCGGGTATAGCCAACCGCCGAAAAATATTCTGGATGTGATGCGCGCACCGTCGCCGCCGAACGCAAGTGTCAGTCCGACCAAGGACACCATTCTGCTGGCGTCATTGCAGGACTATCCGCCGATGTCTCGGGTGGCAACGCCTTTCCTTAAGCTGGCTGGCGCGCGCGTTGAACCGCGAAATCACAGCAAGCACGATACCCCTGGCGGTTATGGAATCACTCCCTGTGTGAGCGGGTTCGAACTGATACGTCTCTCTGATGGTGCGCAAATTTCCGTTTCGCTTCCACAAGGCGCGTGCCCTGACCGTCCGGTATGGGCCGCGGATGGAAAGCAATTTGCATTCGCAAACGTAACACCCACGTCGGTCGAACTCTGGATCGGCGATGCGAAAACCGGCAAATTACGAAAAGTGCCCGGCGTAGCGTTGAACCCGATGTTGAACAACGAGTTGCAGTGGATGCCCGATCAGAAAACCCTGCTGGTCAAGCTCGTTCCGAAAGGAATGGGTCCGCCACCGCCAGAGCCTGTCGTGCCTGCCGGTCCAAGCATCCAAGAGTCCGGCGGCGAATCGGGCCAGAGCAGCACCTATGAAAACCGCGATACGCTGGGCAACAAACACGACGAGGATCTCTTCGACTATTACGCGGTCTCGCAACTCGCGTTCGTGAATACGGTTAACGCAGCGATTACCCAAATCGGAAAACCGGGCATTTACGAATCGCTCGATCCGGCACCGGCCGGAAAAAACATTCTCGTCACGGCAATCCATAAACCCTACTCGTACGTCACCACCCATGATCGCTTCCCGCGCGAAGTTGAGGCCTGGGATGTGGCGAACCGCTCTGGTGTTGTGGCACACAAAATCGCATCGATTCCGCTGACCGAACGCGTTCCGATCCATGGCGTTCCGCTAGGCCCGCGCGATTTTGCCTGGCGCGCTACCGAGGCGGCGACGCTGGTCTGGGCGGAAGCGCTCGACGGCGGCGACTGGAATGTCAAAGTTCCTGCTCGCGACAAGATCCTCCTGCAGAAGGCGCCGTTCACAACACCCGCTGCCGAAATCGCGCGGACCGAGCAACGCTTTTCCGGTTACTCCTGGAGCGAACGGCCGGGTGTTGCCTTGTTGTACGAATACGACCACAACCGGTATTGGCTACGGGCCTTTGTCGCCGATGTCGATGCGCCGCAACAAAAGCCACGCCTGCTTTGGGATATTTCGACTGACGAAAAATACGCCAATCCCGGCAATCCGGTGAGACGCCAGCTCGCAAACGGAGCCTCGGTGATTCGCCTCGACGGCGATTCCATCTACCTCGCGGGCACGGGCGCTTCGCCCGATGGCGATCGCCCGTTCCTCGACCGGCTGGATCTCAAGACGCAAAAATCCGAACGCCTGTTTCGTAGCGATCGCACTTCCTTCGAACGTTTTCTGTCATTCACCGGAGTGGATACGAAGACATTTCTTACCTGGCGCCAAACGGCCAACGACCCGCCGAATGCTTTCATGCGTACGCTCGGACAATTTTCAGAGGCACCGGCGGGAGAAGCGGTTTTTGCATCAACCAGTGTTGCAATCACCCATATTCCCGACCCGACACCGGCGGTGCGAGCAATCAAGAAGCGGCTGATCAAATACAAGCGCGATGATGGGCTTGATTTGTCGTTTACGCTCTACACGCCAGCGGATTACAAAGAAGGCACGCGCGTCCCGACCATTCTCTACGCCTATCCTCTCGATTACGCTGACCCTTCCATGGCCGGTCAGGTGTCAGGTTCGCAGGCGACGTTCACGCGGCTTCGGCAATATCGGTTGCTGCTGCTTGCGGGCTACGCGATTATCGATAATGCTTCGTTTCCGATCATCGGCGATCCGAAAAAAGCCTACGACACCTATACGCCTCAACTCGTCGCCGATGCCAAGGCCGCCATCGACGAAGCGGTACGGCTTGGTGTCGCCGATCCGGATCGGATTGGTGTCACCGGGCACAGCCACGGTGCTTTAATGACGGCGAATTTGGTGGCGCATTCCGATCTGTTCCGGGCCGGGGTCGCCACCAGCGGTTCTTACAACAAGACGCTCACTCCCTTCGGTTTCCAGAGCGAGCGGCGTTCGGTTTGGGAGGCGCCGGAGGTCTATCAGAAAGTCTCGACATTTTTCTTCGCCGATAAATTGAAGACTCCACTCCTGATCGTGCATGGTGCGGACGACGCCAATCCCGGCACCACGCCGCTTCAGGCAAGCAAACTCTACGAAGCGATTCGCGGCAACGGCGGCACCACGCGGCTGGTTATGCTGCCGCATGAGCCACACTGGTACGCGGCCATGGAGTCGAATGAACAACTCATTTACGAGATGGTTCGCTGGTTCGACAAATACGTAAAGAACGCGCCGCCACGCGCAGCACCCGCAGTCCATTAGCGAGATTCCTGCCTGAGGACGGAATCATTGAAGTTCTCCGGAAGATTTCGATAAACTCTAGCATTGGCGGGCCTCCCAAGCCGAAAATGCTCCAAACACCGCACCAATACTAGAGTTTGCCGTTTCATTGCCAGTGAAGCCGCTCCTGTAACATTCTGCAAACGAAAACAGGGGAGCGAATATCATGTCCGAGGTAATGCGAAGTTTTTTTGGCATCGCGCTGTTGATCGGCATTGGCGTGTTGCTGTCGATGAATCGCAAGAGTATTCGCTGGCGCAC
>JANYHZ010000266.1 GCA_025362135.1 Betaproteobacteria bacterium
TCGCGTTGCGTAGTATTCATGGCGGGCGCAGATGTTTGTTTCGACAACTCGCATCATGCCAGCAATGGTTGCGCCCACTCCTCCTTTACGCCGCTCGGCGTGAAATAATTCTCCTCATCAGCCGGGTTTTGCAAAAGCCTCATTGGATATCGGTTTACCAGTAATGGACGGGTTTGAGGTGGCGAAGCGGCTCAGGCTGGAGCCCGCGCTGGCCAGCGTCGTGCTGGTGGCAATGACGGGATATGGCGAGAGCGTGGTACGTCAGCGTTCACGGGAAGCGGGCTTCGATCATCATTTGGTCAAGCCAGCCGACTTTGGAAAAATACAGGCGATTTTTGCGAAAGTTTCCGAGTCAATGCCGTGATGCGATGACCAGCGCCGCGAACACCGCTTGAATTATGCCGTACGCGCGCGTACTTTTTCCTGAAGGATTTCGACGATCTTCTCGAGATCCCTGGATTTGTCCAGAAAATAATTGGCACCCAACGTAATCGCGTGCTGATGCAGCTCGCGGGAAGCGTGGTTGGTAAAAAGGAAAACGACGGTGTCGGTGGCTTCAGGAAGCAGCCGAATGTCTTTAACCACATCAAATCCGCTGCCGTCTTTCAACTGTAAATCGACGATGACGACATCGGGTTTCGCCAGACGGATTTCTTCACAGGCGTTCAACGCAGAATCGCAAATACCGACGATGTCGATCGTTCCGGGGTCGCCGAAGAGTTCGCTAAACATATCCGTCAGTTGCGGCGAATCATCGACAATAAACACTCTTACCGGATGAACAAGCATGTCCCCGCTCCCTTGCCACAACCGAACCCGGCGACTTCGCCGCACGACGGTGCGGCAGCCGATAGTGTGGTGCTTCGACTTTGAAGCACGAAACTAGCCCGGCGTGCCCGACTTTCGATCAACTTGCTGACGGCTATATTCTTTGCGTTTCATCACCAGATAGTCGGCCTGTTCCATCTCGTGCAATTGCCGTGGATAGCGTTCGGTCGCCGTGAACCAGTCGTGGATGCGCTTTTCAAATTGCGCCGACCCCTGCACAGGGAGTGCGCCGAGGAATGATTCGATGGCGAGGTAGTAGCGCATGGTATTGCGCTCGACCAGCCCTCGCATGCCGTCTACATACGTCGGCGTGCCGTCGTCGGCCTTGCCAACCACGGTGAATCCAACCTTGTCGCGACCGATCGTATTGAAGTAAGCGAGCATGGCGAAATTGCCGGTCACGCCAAATCCGTACGCATACGAAAGATGCAGAAAAGTGGTGCCGTTTTCGAGCGGCACGGCTTCGAGCGTGATGCGATAGTCGTGCGTACTGAACGGGCCGACATCCGCCCTGAGCAGCACGCGCATATAGTCGGCTTGCCGATCGACAAGTTTCCACGCAAAGTTCAGCCGAAACGAGTCGGCAAGCGGCTGGTCAAATTTTTTGCCCACGTTCATTGTCAACGCAGTGTCATTCCCGGCACCCGAAGTCTTGCAGTATTTGGTATTGAGATGCAGGATCAGGACATCACACCAGCCCTGCGAGTCATCCAGCGCGTCACTCACCGACGCAAAGCTGTGCGGGACTATGGCAAAGATATCGCCCTTCACATCTTTGGACGTGTGCGTTGACTCGATCACGACGGGCCGCTGAAAGGCATTGTTGGCGAGCCGAACTCGAAGTTCGTCGTATCGCGCGCGCATCGCCGAAGCCGACCCGGCATCGAAGGCGTTGATCGTCGGCAGCGCGGCATAGGCCATTGTGTATCCGGTGAGGAGCCACAACGCCACGCCAGCGACCATCAACAAAACACAGGTTGTTACCGACGTGCGGCGATTGTTCATTGCGATGGCTCCATTTTTCATAACCAGTACACCCAGATGCGTGCCGCCTGCTCTTTCACGCGCAACGCGATCGGACGATCCTGCCAGGATTCGAGCGTGATCTGCTTCGATGCGGCAAGGTCTTTTTCGAACAACGCATTCATCTGCGCACCGAACGCCGACCCCAGCACCACAGCATTGACTTCGTCGTTATGCAGGAAACTGCGCCAATCAAGGTTCGTTGACCCGACGGTAGACCAGACGCCATCGATCAGCGCGGTCTTGGCGTGGAGCAGGGCCTCACCGCGCTCGTAAATCTCTACACCCGATGCAAGCAGCTCGTTGTAAAAAGAGCGCCCGGCATGAAATATCAGGCCGGAGTCAGTTTTGCCCGGCAGGATAATCTTGACATCAACCCCGCGGCTGACCGCGTCGCCGAGCGCATTCATGATCTTTTCGTCCGGCGCGAAATACGCGTTGGTGAGATAGATCGATGTCTCCGCACTGCCGATGGCCGAAAGCAGCGTGTTGTACATTTTTCCGCTGGCGTCGTCCGATGAGCTGCCGATCGCACGAACGACTTCCTTGCCCTTTTGCGTTTGCGGTGGAAAATATTTCTTCTCGGGCAACGCGTCGCCTTTTTGCTTGTGCCAGGTCGTGATGAACAATTTCTGGAATTCAGCCACCACCGGACCCTCAACCAGGAGGTGTGTGTCGCGCCACGGAGTCTTGTCTTCATTCCGGGCCGCGGCCGCGCGTTTTCCTGCCGATCCACTGGAATAGACACTGCTGATATTGATGCCGCCCAGAAACACGCTTTGACCATCGACAATCAGTAATTTACGATGATCGCGCTGATTTACCTGCCAGTCTTTTTTCGCCTGTAACGGATTGACAGGATTAAATTCGAGGACCTTGATACCATTGTCTGCAAGGCGCTGAAAAAACGCTTTCGGTGTCTGCAGCGAACCTACACCGTCGTATATCAACGCGACCTCGACGCCCTGTTTCTGCTTCTCAATCAGCGCATCCGAAAATTTTTTGCCAATTTCATCGTCTTCGATGATGTAAGTTTCGACATTAATATGGTCCTTTGCCGCAGCAATCGCTTTGAACATGGCGGCGTAGGTTGATTCCCCGTCGGGAAACAGCGTTGTGCGGTTGCCCACCACCAGCGGGCTACCGACGATTGCCTCTTCCAGCGCAAGATGGCGGTCGAAAATGCCGGTATCCTCGCCCCGGCTACTGAGATTGACCAGGATTGCCTTGCTCTGCCGCGCCGACAAGGGGCCGCGTGCTCCTTCCATTTTCGATGGCTGCGCAGTGACGGGTAATCTATCGGCGTTCACCTGCGGCAGGGCCGCGCAGCCGGAGAGGTTGGCGATTATTGCCGCCGACGTGGCAGTCAGGAGGATCGACCAAAAGGATCGCATGGAATGGGTACTACCGACGACGCGCACGAATTTCTCCCCGTTGCAAATGAGTTTGTACGCAGACGGTAATGCAGACCGCACGCCAGCGGCACCAGCGAAAGGCGATAAATCGGGTCGGATTGCGCCTACAGGTCGACAGTACGCTCGAATCAGTCTTACACCTACAAACGATAATGTAGCTACCGTGCTACCGTCAAACAGGGCATGAATCCAGCAGCATCCTGATGCAACGCTTGCACTATATCGAGATCGGCAATGAACCAAACACCATCCCCCTTCGTCGCCAACGCCGGTGAGGAAAATCCCACCGCCGAAATCGGGCGTCCGGAGGCGGTGCTCAAGACATCAGCTTTGCACGGCGCGATTCTAAACGCTACGAATTTTTCCATCATCGCCACCGACGAAAAAGGCATCATCCAGTTTTTCAATGTCGGTGCCGAGGGCATGCTGGGCTACACGGCTGCCGAAGTGGTGAACAAGATCAATCCCTGCGACCTACACGATCTGGACGAACTGATGGCGCACGCTGAGGCGCTGAATAAAGATTATGGAAAGTCATTCAAGCCGGGCTTTGAGGCATTGACTTTCAAGGCCTCGCGCGGGATTGATGATGTCCACGAGTTGACTTTTATTTGCAAGGACGGCAAGCGTCTGCCCGTCAGTGTGTCGGTCAGCGTTCTGCGGGACGAATCCGGTGTGATCATCGGCTATCTGCACATGGGTACCAGCAACGCAGCGAACAAACGCGTTGAGGCCGATTTGAGGACGGCCAGGTTGTCCGCCGAAAAAGCGAGCCTGGCAAAATCAGATTTTCTGGTGCAATTGAGTCACGAGTTGCGTATCCCGTTGCAAGTAATTCTGGGCTTTGTGCAGATTATGGAATCGAGTATTCCGCCTCCACCACTCTCGCAGCAACAAAACCTCACCCAGATCCATCTTGCAGGGCGATATCTGTTGGATTTGTCCAATGGCATCCTCGATCTCGCGCTTATTGCGTCGGACAACGTAGCGTTGTCGCCCGAGCCCGCTGACCTGGCCGAGGTCATGCGCCGCTGCCAGGCCTTGCTCGAGCCGCAAGCCAGGAAGCGCCGTATCATCGTCACATTTCCGTTGTTCGACACCCCCTGTTTTGTAAACGCGGACCAGACGCGACTCAAACAGGTTTTGATGAATCTACTCGTCAACGCAATCAAGTACAACAAGCCGGGCGGCGCGGTGACAGTGGCGTGTGGCCCTGGCCTGAAATCGCCAAATTCGATACGCATCAGCGTTAGCGATACCGGTAAAGGAATGCCCCCGGAAAAAGTTCTTCAGCTTTTTCAGCCGTTCAATCGCCTCGGACAAGAGAATGGCGAAGAGCAGGGTCTGGGCATCGGTCTGGTGGTGTCGAGGAAGCTCGTTGAGTTGATGGGCGGCACCATTGAGGTGGAAAGTGTGGCCGGCGAAGGAAGTGTGTTCTGGATCGAATTTGGCACAGCGGAAGCGCCACTCGTCACCGAAGCAAAGCACGTCACAGTCGAACCACCGGCGATGCTGGTGGATTCGCCGATCCGCACGCTGCTCTACGTTGAGGACAATCTGCCTAACCTGAAACTGGTCGAGCAGATCATCGCGCGTCGTCCCGACCTGCGCCTGCTCACTGCAACGGACGGCAAGCGCGGTATCGAGTCTGCACGCGTCAACCAGCCGGAGGTGATTTTGATGGACATCAATATGCCCGGCATGACCGGGTTGGAAGCATTGCAAATACTTCGCCGCGACCCGTCCACCGCGCACATTCCGATCATCGCCCTCAGCGCCAATGCGATGCCCCACGACATCGCGAAAGGATTGGAAGCCGGTTTTTTCAACTACGTGACCAAGCCGATGCGGGTCGATGAGTTCATGGAAGCGCTCGACGCCGCGCTACGTTTTTCGAGATTGACTTACACGGGTGTTGTCGAAAACGATTAGTGGGCACGGCGCGCGATACGAACATGCAATGAAACGACGTAGATGCAACAGTGGAGCGGAGCGCAGGGCATAAACGCTTGATGAGCCCCGCCACTGCTGGTTCTGCATTCTTGCACTACTTGAAACCTCATTCCGGTTCGCCCTGAGCAAGTTATTCACCCGTAGGTTGAACGGCGGAATTGAGAAACAGTGGCTCCGGCTTGCAATGGGCAGACGAGTAGCCGCGATGAAGCGTAGCGTAATCGAGGGCCGTCGATGCGCAAGCACCGTCCCGGATTTCGCTGCGCTGCATCCAGGATCTACGGACTTCTCGAAACTCGGCGGGCCGCGCTCACACGCCAGACGACGTTGCCCACATCGTCTGCCACGAGCAGGGCACCCGCCTCGTCGATTGCAACACCAACGGGGCGACCAAAGGCCTTGCCCTCCTCGCTGAGAAATCCCGTCAACACATCGACGGGCACGCCTGAAGGCTTGCCGCTTTCGAACGGTACGAAAATCACTTTGTACCCACTGTGCGGACGGCGGTTCCACGAACCGTGTTGACCGATAAACATGCCGTTGGCGAACGGAGCTGGCAACGTTGTGCCTACGGATGACACCAGGCCCAGCGAGGCGGTGTGCGATCCGAGTGCGTAATCGGGCGCGATCACTCTCGCCACCAAATCAGGTCGAGGCGGTGTTACACGCTCATCGATATGTTGGCCGTAGTAACTATAGGGCCAGCCATAGAAGCCGTCGTTGCGCACCGAGGTCATGTAGTCGGGGACGAGGTCATTCCCAAGCTCATCGCGCTCGTTTACCACCGTCCACAACACGCCGCTGGATGGCTCCCATGCCAGACCGTTGGCGTTGCGAAGCCCGGAGGCGAAGATGCGATGAGACCCTGTCTTGATATCAACTTCCCAGATGGCAGCACGACCGGCTTCCGCCTGCATGCCATGTTCGCCGATGTTGCTTTTGGAGCCGACGGTCACGTACAGCTTCGTGCCATCTGCGCTCGCGATGAGGTTCTTGGTCCAGTGATGGTTGATCGGGCCACCAGGCAGATCAACGACCGTAAAGCCGGGTGCGGTAATGCGCGTATCGCCGACGGCGTAGGAAAATCGTCGTACCGCATCGGTGTTGGCCACGTAAAGATCATTACCGACCAGCGCCAAGCCAAAGGGCGAGTTCAGCCCTCCCAGTAACACCGTGCGCACGTCGGCCACGCCGTCGCCGTCGGTGTCGCGCAGTAATGTGATGCGGTTTGCGCTGGGCACGCCAGCCCCGGCCTTTTTCTTCACCAAACCCATCACCCAGGCCTTGATTCCCTTGCCGTCGTCGGGCCTCGAAGTCGAATTGCTTTCTGCCACCAACACATCACCATTGGGCAATGCATAAATCCATCGCGGGTGGTCCAGCCCGCTCGCAAAAGCGGTGACCCGGGTCCCCGGTGCCGGCAGGGGCATTGCACCGGGCGACCAGCCTTGAGCGGGCGCGATGTGCACGGTCGGAATCAACGAGCGTTGCGGTGGTGGAAGCGTGGGGTTCGGTCCGAAACCTGCCGCGACCGGCAATTTGGCCACTTCACCGCAGCCGGTGAGCGCCAGCCCGAGGACACCAATCAGCAGCGCGAACAGCCGCAGTTGCACGAACCCTGCGCGCGGAGATGCGGTGTGGATCACGGCTGCGACATTTTCCATGTGGCAATCACCAGGAGCAGGAATCCGCAGATCGCAATGCCCGCATGAACCAGCACCAGCCACTTTGGCAAGGGCAACAGCTTCCAGTGAAAATTGAGATTCATGAAAGCGCCGCCGGCAGCAGCGACGAAAAACAACAGCAGTGCCAACTGCGCCATCCCCGGCAGACCCACCGTGAAACAGGCGTAGGTCAGCAACGTCAAGGCGGCGGCTGACAGAAATCCATGCAGCATCGCGAGCCAGATAGGCGGCTGTGGTTTGCCGCTGAATCGGATCGCCGCCATGACCAAGCCACCTGCAGCCGAGACAGCCAATAACCCGGTTGCCGTTTGCATCATCAAAACGGGCTCCATCGTCGTTCTCCTTATTGGAAAGACGTTGGACGCAACAGGCAATTCTGCACTCGCCGTCGGTTAGTGGGGAGTACCCAGACTAGCCGACGACGAGGTACAAACGACCCGTCAGATTTTTCCCATCACCAGCAAAATGATGAGAATGAGTACAACTAATCCTATCCCTCCGCTGGGCCCGTAGCCCCAGCTTCGGCTATGTCCCCATGTAGGAATGGCGCCGATCAGCAATAGCACCAGTACGATCAATATGATGGTTCCCAAGCTCATGAAATTCTCCTAGAAATGTTGTGGGTTATAAACCTAGTTCCGCGGAGGTGGAGCGGGTGGCGTCACGATCACTGTCGTGCGGTCGCCCGGTTTGCCGGTATCGCCCTTCATGCCATCTGCTCCGGGATTTCCGGTTGCGCCTGGAGTGCCGGTCGCGCCTTGCGGACCTGCGGGACCGGGCACAGCCACGGGCACTGGAACCGGCACAGCAACAGTCGCGGGCGAAGGTGAAGGTACATTGACGACAGTCGGTTTTTCGCAAGCGGACAAAACAAGTGTGGCGGCCAGCGCTGTAAGCAGCATCGAGTGTTTCATGGGGAATCCTTTGATAGTGGGAGTTAGAGGCGCAAGCGACCGGAAGGAAGCCGCTAATGAACCGCGCGACAACCGTGTCATGCCACCTACGTCAACAATGTAATCGCGTGCCGTAAAGAGTTCAGTGCGGTGCCGCACAGAGGGCAAAAAAATTCGCGCCCTGTCGTTCTGAAGCGAATTACTTTCCAGGCATGTGGTGTGCGGAAAGCGCCGCGGTATTCGGCACCATAAAAAAGCGGGCCACAAGGGCCCGCTGAAAGTGAAGCTTTTGACAGCCTCACAAGGGAGACGGTATTACAAATTACATGTTGAACTGGGCTTTTGCGTTTTTCACGCAAGCTGCTTTCGCATCGCCAGCAAAGGCGTCACACTTTTCGAGCGCGACTTTGTAATTGGCGGTACGTTTTGCGTCAGATGCATCGGCGCGGGCGTCGCTGATCTTGGTGCCGGCCTTGGCGTCAGCCTGGGCACGGACTTCAATCGCTTTCGCTTCTTTGATGCAGACGTCCTTGTCGTTGCCTGCTTTGGAGCCGCACTTGGCTTTGGCCAAGTCATATTCGGCGCTGGCGACGCTCTTGCGTCCGTCGTAAATGGCCTTTGGCGTGTTCTTGTAGTCGCCGTCGGTTTTTGCGATGGAGTAGGTCTTTTCAACTTTGGCTTCTGCCAAGCATACGTCTTTCGCGTTGCCCGACAAAGACGAGCAAGCCGCCTTTGCTGATTTGTAAGATGCGTCGGCGTTTTTCACGGCGAGCTTGTGTTCTTCTTTGGTGATGGCAGCGTGTGCCGACAGACCGATGGAGCAGAGTGCTGCGACGAGTAGCGCATTGAGGGGTTTCATTTTCATGAGATTTCCTTTAGTGGTGAGTGTGAGACGATTTTTTCAAGCCAGGGCAAAAAATTTGATTCAGGATTTGTGCTTCATATCGTTGTATGCCTGATGGTGTTTTGCCCAGGCATCCAACTCTTCTTCAGTGCGTTCCTTGGTGTAACCGTACTGCTCCTGAATCTTGCCCGCGAGCTGGTCACGCTTGCCGGCAATCACATCAAGCTGATCGTCGGTGAGCTTGCCCCATTGTTCCTTGGCCTTGCCCTTCAGTTGTTTCCAGTTGCCTTCGATTTGATTCCAGTTCATGACAAACTCCTTTTGAATAAACTTAGTTGCTGCCTTCGATGCCGGTAAAGCAGCATGCCAGACAGGTCAATGCCAATGAAAATCCTCATCACGCAGCGTCAGCGCTGCAGCGGACTCGTGCATAAAGTAAAGCGTAGTGGTCACCGCAAAGCCGATGACCGATAGCGCAATGCCGACCTTGGCAATGAATACGCCAGCAGGACTTGTCAAAAGCAAAAGGGGCGCAAACCCTGCTAACAGCGTTACGGCGGCTGCGATAAGTAGAAACTTCATGTTCGACATGTTGTGTCCCGGCTAATGGTCAATTCCATGCCGTCATCGTAAGGCGTGGCCGTGCGCCCCGTTATCGGACAAGCGTCGGATTTGTTGTAGGACAGCTGCCGACGCGATGGCGTCTACGCGCTGGGCCGCACCAAGCCGCGAGCAAAACTACGCCGCAACCTCTTCGCGCTCGACCACAGGAAACTTCGCGGTGAGCGTCGTGCCACGACCGGCCGGCCCGCGGACATCAAAACTGCCGCCCAAAGCGACTATGCGCTCGCGCATGCCGAGCAGGCCATGCGACATGGCCCTGTGCTGCTTGGTTGCCTCAAGGCCCACGCCGTCATCCGCGAGAAGCAGTGCCCAGCGTTTTCCGTCGCTGGTGAGGGTGATGGTCACCTGTGTGGCATTGGCGTACTTCAACACGTTGGTCAGCGCTTCCTGGCAGACCCGATACAGGGCTGTGGATTGTGCCGACGTGAGATTTAACTCGCCCGCGGGCAATGAAATCACGCATCGACAGCTGGTGCGTTCGCTGAATAGTTCGGTCATCGCGCGCAACGCTGCTTCAAAGCCGAGATTGTCGAGCAAGGTGGGGCGCAGATCCTCGATCAGGCGGCGGATGAACTGCACGCCGCTATCGATAGAAGTGAGCGCCCGCTGGAGGCGCGCGACAGATTTCTCGTCGCCCCGTTTACTTGCTGCATCGCGGCCCATGAGGATGTCCATTTTTATCGCAGACAGGGTGCCACCGAGTTCGTCGTGCAGTTCGCGCGCAATGTTGCGGCGCTCCTCTTCTTGAGCACGCAGCAGGTGCGCAGTAAGCGCGCGCAATTCCGCCTCGCGCTGAACCGCGTCGAACGCAGACACGGCCTCCCGCTCATCGTGCCGGACCAGTTCTTCGGCATCACGCTTGTCTTGTTGTGCCACCTCTGCGGCTTCGCGTTCGCCCTGCTGTACCAGATCAGCGCGGTCCCGGTCCGTCTCGCGGGCCATGGCGCGCGTGACGGCCACGGCTCCGGCCAGTATCATCAGCGCGTTGATGAAGAGGATGATGGCAAAGCCCCAGCGAATCGCCAACTGTATTTCGGCCGCCTTCTCAATTCGTTCCTGAAGAACCTGCTCTTCGTGCGACAGAAAGCGCGCGATCTCAGCGTCGAGCGCTTCCATCAGTTGCTTGCCTTCGCCGCTCATCACCAGCGCGCGCGCAGCGTCTTTCTGTCCCATTTTATCCAGTGCGATCGACTTGTTTAACTCAATGAGTTTCGCCAGCGCCATCGTGCGCACCCGCTCAAGCAGGCTTTGCTGCGACGCGCTGCCGTTGACCATCCCACGCAACTTTGCAAGCCGCGCCGTGATTACGTTCTCGTTGTCGTTCAGCGGTTTCAGGTAGGCATCGTCGCCGTTGTATAAAAACCCCCGCTGCGCACTCTCGGCCTCGTACAGCATCGACTGGATGCCCAGGATCTCAGCCGTCACATTGCGGGATTGCATCGCAGCGCCCCGTGCCAACTCGACTTTTTGAACACCGGAATCCACTGCAATCAGCGCAGAGATGTTGACCAGCAAGGCCAGCGC
This sequence comes from Betaproteobacteria bacterium, assembly GCA_025362135.1. Classification (GTDB taxonomy): domain Bacteria; phylum Pseudomonadota; class Gammaproteobacteria; order Burkholderiales; family Usitatibacteraceae; genus UKL13-2. The sequence continues at coordinate 10,790 of JANYHZ010000266.1, forward strand.
CAGCAGCGCGAGGCCCACGCGCGAAAGCAGTTTGTTGTACAGGGCATCAAACAGGCGACGTAACACGAACGTAGAACCTCATGGTCATGGCGGAGCTGGTCGAGTTCAGCGATCACAGACAACGAAAAACAATGGCACCCGGCTGGGCAACAAGCGAATAGAGCGCTTTGAATATAGCACCGCAGCGATCGACGCCATGCCGAATCGAGCGTGTGAGCGGCTAAAGCTGCCACCCAAATACACCCAGTCTGGCGAGTGTAGTTTGCCACCTGAAGGCAGTGCCTCGGCCATTTGCCGAATGCGCAGTCAGACAAACGCTGACATTTTGACTTGACGCCAAATCCCGTTACTGCGACCTGAAGCGAGGCGTTTCCGGTGTCCGTGCGTGTCCTACCCGAAGCCCCGCGCTTGTCTGATAACGCGGTCGTGACGTGCTCAATAAGATTCGGTAACTGATTGAACGATCGGTTAGCCCGGCAAGCGGTGATTGGCGATCCGGACGCTTCACAAACATGCACACTCAAACGGGAAGGCTCTTCAAGTGAAAATTATCGCCGCCATCTTTGCTGGTATCGCGCTCCTGTTCGCTTTGCCCGGATTCGGAATGGAAGTACTGCCGATCATTTCGCAGCTCGGAAAGATCGCCGTTGCGCTCGCGATGGCCGGGTTTCTGATTACGGCAGTTGCCTACCTGCTTGACGAATTGATTCCGAGCGTCACTTTCGAAGCTGACGACATCAATCCTTAACCCATCGCCTGAACTGCGCACCCGAGGAAGAAAAAAATGATTCGCATGGATTACAAGGTGAAATTGCAGTACGAGGCGCAGGGCCGTAGCGACTTCGTACTCAATATCTGCCCCGCGCGCACGCGTGCGCAACGGGTCCTCAACGAAACGCTCGCCGTGGAAGGTGCAACGCCGTCGTATACGTTTACCGACCCGGCCACGGCGAACCGCATCAATCGCCTGTACAGCGACGGAGGGCTGGTGACGATTCGCTATTCAGGGTCGGTTGAACTGGATCACGTCGTCAACGATCCCGCCACCATTGAGGAATGCGCGGTCCGTACCTTGCCATCGGAAGTCGTCCCATACATTTTCCCCAGCCGCTTTTGCCCTTCCGACAAAATGCGCGGCGTAGCGATGGCCATTTTTGGCAATGTCGCCCCCGGTTACTCGCGCGTGGCCGCGATTTGTGAATGGGTGACGCAGCATGTACGCTTCAATCCGGGCGCATCCTCCGCCACCACTTGCGCCATCGATACTTTCGACTCGCGGTCAGGCGTTTGCCGCGACTACTCGCATCTGATGATCACCATGTGTCGTGCGCTCAACATTCCGGCGCGCTACGTTACCGGCGTCGATTACGGTGCCGACCCCTCATTTGGTCCGACCGATTTCCATGCCTATGTCGAGGTATTTCTCGGCAATCGCTGGTACCTGTTCGATGCGAGCGGCATGACACCAGTGATGGGTCTGATCCGCATCGGCACCGGACGCGACGCGGCGGACGTTTCCTTCGCAACACTTTTTGGCAACATACAGTGCATGCGGCCATCGGTGAAAATCGAACTTGTTTCGCCGCATGCGACACAACTCGAACCCGCCGGGAGCATGCGCAAAGCCGTCTCCACCGCGATGGGGAATTTATATTTTCATGCGGCGCAGCAGCCCGAGCAAGCGACATCACCCCTGCCATCCATGCCCGGCCCGTGGATAGTTCGTCCTGCAGCAGGTATCACGCTCGCGCCGAATTTCGCCTGACAGGAATACGACATGAAGGACAAGAAATTTCAACGCATCACAGGTTTGGCCATCATTATTGTCGCGCTATCCGCAGTCGGCTGTTCGGAAAAGGCAGCGGCACCATCGAAAGCGAATGCACCCGTTACCACCACGGCAGAAAACGACCCGCGCGCGAAAGTGCTGGGGGTCGAACACCCCGGAATCGCGAGGGAAACACCGGAAACGACGTCATCCGCCAAATCAGATATCACCAAGGCGCAACAGGCAAGCGCGATGCCGCTTCCGGGCCAGGCAAACGATCACTCGACGCTTTCGCCAAAAGCCACGCAAAAAACGACAAACACCAGCACTGGTGAGGCTCCAAAGCCATAAATGCTCCGAAAACCGTCCCGATGCCAGTGTTTTTTCTTCAACGTGCCCGGTGAATATTCGTATGACTTTAATCGAACCGGGCCTTTACCTGCGCGTGGAGGAAATGGAAAACGGCCCGAAGCCATTACCGTAGGTGAGCGGCTTCTCGACGGGACGCGCTTATCGCGCATTGGGTCTTTCCAACCCGTCAGAAACGAGCGGCGCGTACTTCGTACTCTCCAATGACCGGGATGAAGTGTGGTTTATCTGCAATCGACATCTGCGGACCTGCGCGTTAATGCCTGACGAAAGAAAATTCAGACTCAGCCTGTCGGAGCAATTGACGGAAGTGGCACGCTGATGGACGCGCACGCGTTGTTGGAACCTTCACAAACAATGGACGGGCGTGACTCACAAATGTGATATTTCGTAACCCGCATTTGAACCACTCAGTTCCTCGTCGAGATTCTTAATCCGCAAACCGCAGAGCGGCTCGCAAAAGGAATGTGTCATGCCAAAAGCCAAAAGAATCAAATCGACACCCGTCAATCTGACCGGTCTGACTCCCTCGCCTGCGGACAAGAACCGCTCGCAGCAAGCAGCCGCCGTGCTGGCCATTGAGCCCGGCGAGACGCTGACGACCAACCAGGGCTTGCGCATCAGTGACAACCAGAATTCCCTGCGTGCGGGTACGCGCGGCCCGACCTTGCTCGAAGACCATATCCTGCGTGAAAAGATCATGCATTTTGACCACGAGCGCATTCCCGAGCGTGTGGTGCATGCACGCGGTGCCGGTGCACATGGCGTATTCGAATTGACGAAATCGATGGCCAAGGTTTCCAAGGCCGGCTTTCTGCAGGACACCAAAGTGACCACGCCTGTGTTCGTGCGCTTTTCTACTGTCGCCGGTTCGCGCGGTTCAGCCGACACCGCACGCGACGTACGCGGCTTTTCGGTCCGCTTCTACACGGCCGAAGGCAACTTCGACCTCGTTGGAAACAATGTCCCGGTGTTCTTTATCCAGGATGCCATCAAATTTCCCGACCTCATCCACTCGGTCAAGGCCGAGCCGCACAACGAGATTCCGCAAGCTTCATCGGCCCACGATACGTTTTAGGATTTCATTTCGATGGTGCCCGAATCAACTCACACCATCATGTGGGCCATGTCAGACCGCGCCATACCGCGCAGTTTCTCGATGATGGAAGGTTTCGGTGTGCATACCTTTCGTTTCGTCAATGCGGCAGGCAAATCCAGTTTCGTCAAATTCCACTGGAAACCGGTGCTCGGGGTGCATTCGCTGGTGTGGGACGAGGCCGTCAAGCTGGCCGGCAAAGGCGCAGATTTCCACCGGCGCGGTCTGTGGGAGGCCATCGGAAAAGGCCAATATCCGCAATGGGAATTCGGCGTGCAGATCGTGCCGGAAGAAGACGAACACAAATTCGATTTCGATTTGCTCGACCCCACCAAGCTCATCCCCGAATCGCTCGTACCAGTACAGATCATCGGCAAGTTGACCTTGAATCGCAACACCGACAATTTTTTTGCCGAGACCGAACAAATCGCGTTCCATCCCGGCCATCTGGTACCGGGAATTGATTTTACGAATGATCCTTTACTGCAGGGCCGGTTGTTTTCGTATTCCGACACGCAACTCTCCCGACTCGGCAGTCCTAATTTCCACGAGATTCCGATCAATCGGCCGATGGCGGCGGCTGACAACAACCAGCGCGACGGCCATATTCACGCCACCATCGTCAAGGGACGGATTAGTTATGAGCCCAACACGCTCGGCGGCGGTTGTCCGATGCAAAGACCGTGGGAACACGGGGGGTTCGTCAGCTATGCCGAGCCAATGCACGACGAAAAGCGCCGCATTCGCAGCGAAACTTTCGCTGATCACATCTCGCAACCGGCATTGTTCTGGCGCAGTCAGTCCGCATGGGAGCAGGATCACATCGTCTCTGCATTCTGTTTTGAATTGGGTAAGGTCGAAATACCTGCCGTGCGTGAGCGCATGGTCGCCAACCTCACGCAGGTAGATGAAGTTCTCGCGCAGCGGGTCGCCGATGGCTTGGGTATGAACGTTCCGCCGCCACCGCTCGGTGCAGAGGACGTGCCGCGTACCGATAAGCCGAAAATGGATGCCGCCCTGAGCATGGCGAAAAGCCGAAATCACTCCATCGCCGGTCGCAAGGTGGCAGTTTTGGTGGCGAACCATGTTGACAGCGCGGTGATCACTGGCGTGC
>JANYHZ010000268.1 GCA_025362135.1 Betaproteobacteria bacterium
CACGAAACGCGTTCTCAATACTAGCCAAATCAAACGTTGGCAGCATCGCGCAATCGATATCTAGCACTGCTTCGACAATTGGCGGGGTTTTTAAATGCAGCATGTCCAATATCTAATTCGGTCGTCTTCAATGTCGTTGCCTTTATTCGAGCCTTGCCATCGGAAGTGACATTGCCGGAATTTGCGCCTGAGCCTGATGGTTCAATTTCTCTCGACTGGATTCAGTCCCGAACGCGCATATTCTCGATAAGTTTTAGTGCGCGAGCTCGATTAGCGTTTGCATGGCTTGACGGTTCAGATCGCGGCCATGGCGTTGCGACATTTGATCGCAACGTGGTTCCACAGCGTATTCTCGACGGAATCAACGCAGTCATGGCTCATGGAAATATTGCAGTCAGGGCTGTCTGAAATCATCGCCGACAGCGAGGATCTTGCTCGCTTTCTGATGTCTTCAAGTCAATACAATAGTATTGGCGTTAAGCCTTCCGCCTTCCTGCCTAATCCAAACGACGACTACACTACGTCTGTCTATAGGCAGAGCGGCAAACCCGAATCCGAACTATGGGAACTTGGTGTCGAACAAATGGACAGCGCAAGAACCCTTTATGGGGCAGCAATTGTTACGGCAGAACTGGTACGGAACGAAAAGTTGGTTGTTGTTGCCAAAGAGCCCCCGCCCAAACATGCAGATATTTGCAATTGGCCACTCGACCAGTTTGATCCGGACCTGCAAAAAGCCAGACATAAAGAAATCGCACTTGCAATTGCGAGCCATGCAAGGTTGCTGCTACGTCAATGAGATTCGTCGACAATTTTCGGTAACATCTAATTTGATGGCGCGATAGTGGACTTCCGAATTGCCGATACCTTCACCGGCAGCCTCGCGCGCCTGACGGGTGAGGAACAGAAGGCAGTCAAGACAACCGCCTTCGACTTGCAGGTCGATCCAGCCAACCCGGGGCACAGCTTTCACAAGCTAGACAAAGCAAAAGACAAGAATTTCTGGTCAGTCCGCGTGAGCCGCGACATCCGCATCATCGTCCACAAGACCCAAAGCAGTCTGCTGCTTTGCTACGTGGACCATCACGACAAGGCTTATGACTGGGCTGAGCGCCGCAAACTTGAGACGCATCCGACCACCGGCGCAGCCCAGCTAGTCCAGATTCGCGAGACGGTTCAGGAGATTCTGATTCCCACGTACGTCGAGGCACCGCTGCGTGCACTCGTGCAGCTCCCGCTGTTCGCGCATGTCGCGCGAGAAGACTTGCTGAGTTACGGTGTGCCGGAGGAGTGGCTAAAAGATGTGAGCGCGGCGACGGAGGATTCGTATCTCACGCTCGCCGAGCATTTGCCCGCAGAGGCAGCGGAGGCATTGCTTCAACTGGCCACTGGCGGTAAGCCCGTTGCACGCGTGGCCGCTGCGGCGGTGACCAATCCGTTTGATCACCCGGATGCACAGCGCCGGTTCCGCATCATGACGAATGTGGACGAGCTAGCACGCGCTCTCGAATTCCCCTGGGATAAATGGACGGTATTCCTGCACCCCGACCAACGTCAGGTGGTGAATCGCGAGTATTCCGGGGCGGCCCGCGTTTCTGGTTCCGCCGGTACTGGCAAAACCATCGTTGCATTGCACCGGGCGGTGCATCTGGCGCGTATTCATCCCGACGCACGCGTACTTCTGGGAACATTCTCGGACATTCTGGCAAATGCGTTGCTGAGCAGGTTAAAGCGACTCGTGTACAACGAACCACGCCTGATTGAACGCATCGACGTGCATTCGATTGATGCCATCGGCGTGCGCATGTTCAAGGCGCATATTGGCCCTGCGAATATCGCGAAACGGGAATTGATCATCGAGTCGATCAAGGACGCGCTTAAAGCGCACCCCAATCACAAGTTCAGCCTGCAATTCGTCACGGCAGAGTGGGAGCAAGTGGTTGATGCCTGGCAATTGGAGAGTTGGGAGGCGTATCGGGATGTGGTTCGGCTTGGTCGCAAAACGCGATTGCCCGAGCCACAGCGCGTAATGCTTTGGTCGATCTTCGAACAGGTGCGCGCGGCGCTGGCGCAGCAAAAGCTGATCACGTATCCCGGTCTGTTCAGCCAGCTAACGCCGTTTGTTGCCAAGCTCAAGAACCCGCCCTTTGATTTTGTCGTCATCGACGAGGCGCAGGACATTGGCATTGCCCAGTTGCGCTTTCTTGCGACGCTCGGGGTGCGACGCGCGGATAGTTTGTTTTTCGCCGGTGATCTCGGCCAAAGAATCTTTCAGCAACCGTTTTCGTGGAGGGCGCTCGGCGTCGATATTCGCGGCCGCTCTCGCACCTTGCGGGTCAACTACCGCACGTCACACCAGATTCGCATGCAAGCTGATCGCCTGCTCGGGCCGCAAGTATCGGACGTGGATGGCAATACCGACGAACGCGGCGATACGGTGTCCGTCTTCAATGGTCCGCCACCAGCAATTTCTTCGTACCCCACCCAGGCTGCTGAAATTGAGGCAGTTGCTGGCTGGCT
>JANYHZ010000047.1 GCA_025362135.1 Betaproteobacteria bacterium
TGCGCCACGAGAAACCGCTTAAGTCTGAAATTCATGCATACATTTACGCTGATAATGAATGTTGTTCGGTGCGTTGCCGAACATAGAATTGCTTGATTCGGCTGTAACCGGAGTCGAAGGCACAATGGCGCTTTACGCTGACATGACCCCGTGAAATAAATTAGTCGTCCCGAAATGGCGAACGCAGATCGCCATTCGGCGGATATCTCAAGGCCTTTAGGGTCTGCAAGCCGCGTCAGCGCTTGAGTTACCTGTTTTTCGCGACTGATTGGTCGGCAGCACGCTTGAAGTCCGAACCGGTAGTGATGTAGTACTTTTTCAGAGGGGCGGTTTTCATGCAACGCAGAGCTTTCTTGGCCGCGATCAGTTCACTCCCGGTGGTCGCGACTGTCGCCGCTGGCGCAGCGGCGCAAAAACCCACGAGTAGTACGCCCACCAAGCGGAGCATTGGCATCGCGCTCGGTGGTGGCTCGATCCATGGCATCGCGCATGTCGGTGTACTAAAGGCGTTTGCCGAGAAGGGCGTCAAATTTCAAATCATTGCGGGCACCAGCGCGGGCGCTATTGTCGGCGTCCTCGCCGCCGCACAGTTGCCGCTTGCCCGGATCGACCAACTTGCGCGCGGCGTCGAATGGCCGGGTTGGATGAGCCTCTCCTGGTCCGGCAAGGGTTTGATGAAGAATACCAAATTGCGTTCGATGATAGACACGGCGTTGGGCGGGCGAAGCATTGAGCAATTGCCGATCCCGTTCGGCGCGATCGCGACCGACGTGGCAAGCGGGGCGCGCGCGATCATTCGCAAAGGGTCGGCCAGTGCAGCGGTCGATGCTTCGTGCAGCATCCCGGTGTTTTTCGCGCCCGTGAACATTGACGGTCGCGAAATGGTCGATGGTGGCTTGACAGAGCCGGTGCCGGTCATTGCGGTGCGCGAAATGGGCGCGGATATTGTCATTGGTGTAGACGTCGCCTATCGACCGGGTGAAGACCAGTTTCAAGGGCTGACCGGCGTCGCCTTTCAGACGATGCACATTATGGCCAACGCGCTAATCAACGAGCAAATACAACACGCCGATGTCGCGATCCGCATGAATTTGCACACGCTGATCGGCAAGGATAATTCCCACGACCAGTTGATTGCAGCTGGATACGCCGCAACGATGCGCGCCTGGCCGGCGCTTGCGCCGATGCTGGTTTGATATCTGGTGCTTGCCCATGAGGCTTGCCGCATCCTCGATCAAATCTTGTTCGTTTGCAATGATGACATCTCTGGACATGATGTCGCGCACCTTGGTGTTCGCGTCTTTGCCCTCGGCAATGGCGCGTATCGTTATATCGCGATCCGATAAGACGCCAATCATGAAATTGTTTTCTTCCACCGGCATCATGCCGAAATCACCCTGGCGCATTTGTTGCGCAGCTTCCTTGATTGTTCCCTCCGGGCCAATCACCTGTACGTCGTGGCTCATCACATCTTTCAACGTTTGCATTTGGATCTCCTGCTATTAAGCATCGGTAAGTCGCGGATTTCAGGAACGGTCGCGCAATTCCGTTACGCCGGCTTTTGTCGCGCAGTGGTTTCAATAGAACATTCGCCCTGCGTTTTCGAGGCCATGGCCAACGATGCGGACACCGCAATGTGTACAAACGGGCGTCAGCATATGGATCGCACATTCGAAACTGTCGAACGTGTGGGTTTTTCCCGAAGCCACCGCTATCCGGAAAGACTTGTCGTAGTCGTTGCCGCAAGTGTCGCATTTAGCCATGTGTGTCACCTGAGAAATGTTCGTTCGTCGCGATTGTCAACTGTCACTCCGGTGCCTGGCCGATGCGCATTTCCTTAAGTTTCTGCGCCGGCGCTCAAACGATCCATGGCGTCAGTCCTATTTTTGTGTAAGCGAATTGCGAAGATGGGTCGCGGCCAGGCGTGGGTCAGCTCCTCACAAGTGAATGCGGCGGTCGCCGACAGCAGTGCCACACAATGTGGAGCACTGTGGTTGCACATTCAATCAAGCCGAAGGTGAACGTCATGCCAATGAAAAAAGGAGCCAGCCGCAAAACGGTCAGCAGCAACATCAAGACCCTGGTGCACGAATTCGAGCGCAACGGCAGCATCGGCAACAGCAAACCTGCCAGCAAGAAAAAAGCGATAAAACAGGCAGTCGCGATCGCGCTGAACAAAGCACGGGCATAAATAACGGACGGTCATAGCGCAAAGGGCTAGCGGAGCCCTTTGCGCTTTTCGGTCGGTAAGCGTGCACCTACCCTTCTGCATGAAAATGCGCAGATCGCCATTTGGCGAGCCTTTACGGGCATTTGTGGCCCGGACGCCCCACCAGTTCTAGTTTTTGCACAAGACAATCTCCATCCGCCGCGAGCAACCCTGCGATCAACTCTCAAGGCGCAGTCACCATATAACTTTCGCAGGACACATTGCAGAGACTGGGTGCCGAACCCGCTGTCACGCGATGTCACAACGCATGCAAAATATACGCGGCCCGAGGCGTGTCACGCGGTTTGCCGGAACGGTGTAAATTAACCAGCGACCACGGGCACGCATCTGTGATGGCGTGGCGGACATTCGTGAGCCAAATATCATTGGGGAGAACAATATGAATGACGTGTTTTCGTTGTGGCTGCCGATACTCGCGACGGCGGTGTTTATCTTTATCGCCAGCAGCTTGATCCACATGGTTTTCAAGTGGCACAACTCGGATTACAAAAAACTGTCGAATGAAGACGAAGTACGCGCGGCTATTCGCTACGGCTCGCCAGCGCCGGGGCAATATGTGCTGCCGCACTGCATGGACATGAAGGATATGGGCGGCGAGGAAATGAAGAAGAAATTCATCGAGGGACCGATTGCGTTCATGACGGTCCGCAAGAACGGCCCGCCCACCATGGGGACGGCGCTGACACTGTGGTTTTTTTACAGTCTGTTGGTCGCCGCCGCCGCTGCATGTGTTGCCTGTGGCACTTTTAGCCTGAAAGCCGACCCGCGCCAGGCGGGACAATTGGTCGGTGTGTTGAGTTTCATGACGTACGTCGGCGGCAGTATCCAAATGGGAATCTGGATGGGTAAACCCTGGAGCAGTGTCGCCAAAGACGCACTCGATGGTTTTATTTATGCTGTGATCAGCGCGCTGACGTTTATGTGGTTGTGGCCGTAAATCGTTGATTGGTGCGGCTCCCATGCACAAAATGTCTGGATAGCCGCGCCAGCGCTTGATTTAGCGTTCTACTTTACTGCCAGCGCCTCAACCTGAATCCGAAGCGTCACGTCCATACGAAATCCGTAGACCTTGCCGGCATCGAGTCCGAACTCATCGCGATTGAATGTGGCCCAAGCATCCGCGCCGCACAACTCGCGCTTGAAGATCGGGTGCGGAATGCATTTGAATGAATTGATTTTGAGATTGACCGGCTTGGTTACGCCATGAAGCGTCAATTCGCCTGTAACGACTGTCGGCGAACCGGCCGAAAAACCATCCAGCTTTCCCTTGAATGTCGCTAGCGGATATTTGGCCGTATCGAAAAATTCTTTACTCTTCGCCCACTCGTTCAGCGCTTGGTGACCGAAGTCGATGCCGGAGAGATCGATCGTGATCTCGACCGTGCCCTGGCCCTTTTCCTTGTCCAGTGCGACGTTGCCGCTACTATTATTAAGCTTGCCGCGCCATATCGAGATGCCCATGTGATCGGCTTCAAAGCTGGGAAACGTGTGATCCGGATCGATCTTGTATTCGACCGGTGTTGCGGACGCCACGGCACTGAGCGCGAGGATGGATAGCAGAATCAGTTTTTTCATGGTTTTCTCTTTCGCAATTTGTATTGGGTCGGCTGAATTGGGGATTTAGGAAAGTCCTGAATCTCGTTTGGCGGCAACCAGCATTTCCAGACGCCGAACGATTTCCGCGCGTCCATCACTCGCGCGCAGTCGTTCGGCGGCGGCGAGTCGCGGACCGTCGGGCATTTCCAGCGCGGTATGAATTGCCTCGGTGAGCTCGGCGGTCGTGATGCGCTCCATCGGCACCGGGCGCGGCGCGATGCCGGCCAGGTGCAGCCGGTGGGCGTGATGGAATTGGTCGAGGATTAGCGGCAGGATCACCTGCGGCACACCGGCGCGCAGTGCCGATGCGGTGGTGCCCGAGCCGCCGTGGTGTACAACGACCGCTGTGCGGGGGAACAGCAAGGCATACGGTGCCTCGCGCACGACGCGCCATCCAGGCGGCAGCGACCCTGCGCCCAGCCCGGCCCAACCGGCACCGACGATGCAGCGCCGGTCGGTCGCGGAAACAGCTTCAACGATTAACTTTCCAACCCTGTCGGTGCCCTCGGCCGACATGCTACCGAAGCCGACGAACACCGGCGGCTCGCCGTCGGCGAGCCAGGCATCGAGTTCGGGATCGAGCGGCGTTGGATCGTCGAAGTAGATGAAGTTGGCGAACGGGTAGCGCCCCTGCCACTCCGGGTCCGGCGGGAACAGGGTTTCGTCCGCCGCGATGACCAGCGGACAATCTTCCGTGATATGGCTCCTGAGATGCGCGACGGGCGGCAGGCCGATACTTGACCGTGCAGCGTTGAGGGTACCGAGCGCCAGCTTGTCGCCGAGCAGCCGGTTGGCACGCCATAGCAGTTCGTTCATCCAGTCGGGCATGCCGTGCCACGGCACCATCGGCGGCGGATGCCGACTGGAAGGGAGCATGCAGGTGGCATAGAGCACGCCGAGAATGGGCTGCCGCAAGTGCTGGGCGATCGAAGGCGCCGCCAGCGCAAGGCCACCCCAAAGCAACGCCTTTGCACCTTGGCACACCGGCACGAGCTGCTTTATCTGTAGCGGAATCTGCTCGGAAAAGTAATGGGTCATGGCCCCGAGCATCTTGATCGGATTGCCGGTCATGACTTCGCGGTTCTCCTCCATGTACACCTGCATGTCGGCACCAAGCGGCGCGAATTCGAAGCCGAGACTCTTTACCCAGGCCTCAAAATTCGGCGGGGCGGCGACGACCGGCGTGTGACCGTGCGCCGCCAGCAGCTGGGCAATGGCCAGCATCGGCTGGACATCGCCGCGGGAGCCGACGGTGGCAAGTACGACGCGCATGGGTTGCATCATGTTCAGACCTTTCTCAGGATTACTATTTCGGTGCGTCAGCTGCCGGGACAAGCAGGAAAGTATGCATTTCACCTTTGCCTTCGATCTGCATCGCACCGCGCGCTTCAATCTGGAAGTTCGGTCGCAGCAAAGCCGCCGTCGCAGCGCTGCAATGCACCGCGCCGGGCACGCCGTGCGACTCCATGCGACTGGCGGTATTCACCGTGTCTCCCCATAGGTCGTAGATGAATTTCTTGCGCCCGATCACCCCTGCCACCACCGGCCCGGAATGCAGGCCGATGCGCAGCGATAACGCCTCGCCCGTCTGCACCGCGATTTGTGCGACCGCCTCCAGCATGCCCTGCGCCATGCGCGCCGCCACTTCTGCATGATCGGCGCGCTGCTCGGGCAACCCGGCAGCGGCCATATAGGCATCGCCGATGGTTTTGATCTTCTCCAGTCCATGCATGTCGGCGAGCGCGTCGAACGCGGTGAAAATGCGGTCGAGCATCTGCACCAGAGCTTGCGGGGTCTTCCGCGCCGAAAGCGGCGTGAATCCGACGATGTCGGCAAATAGCACGGTCACTTCGTCGTTGTGATCCGCGATGGCCGCCTCGGAGGTTTTCAGCCGGGCGGCGATGGACGCCGGCAGGATGTTGAGCAGCAACCGTTCAGAGCGCTCGCGCTCGGCGGCAAGGGCTTGCATGGCGACGAACTCGCGGCGCGCAAACAAATCAAGCTGGTAGCCCATGAACATGCCAAATACGTTGGCCGCCGCCAGCCAGAACGCGTGACGTATCAAGTCATAGTTGGCAAGTGAATCCGTAACGAGCAGAAATGCCATGTACATCGCTGCGGTGAGCCAACCGCCGACGGTGGCGGCGGGAAAGCGAAGACGCAAGATGCCGTAGTTGTTGAAGGTGTGGATAATCACCAGGGCCAGGCCCGAGACCGCGAGCGAGGCAGGCGGCATAAGCGAGAGAACACCAATGAGGATAGCGAACATCGACAAAAAAAACGTTAAATAAAGGGTCAGCCGAAAACGCAGGAAATGGCGCGAACCTTCGAGCACATAGAACAACGTGATGCCGCCCAGAAATGGAATTGCCAGCGCCGCGACGCGATCCGGATCCAGATGAAACTGCTGGATGCCAAGGAACGACAAGGCCCACACCACGGATATAACCACGCCCGCGATCAATGCCGCCATGCGCCGGGGCCGCACTGATTTACGCTCCTGTTCCTCGATATAGGCTGCTTCCAGGTCCACATCCTTGAAGCACAGTGAATGGCGATGCATTGGAGCGGCGCCAGAATTCATGAGCGAGCGGGCCAGGTCAGCGGAGAATTTTGTCGATGGCTGCGAAGTGGCATGTGAACTTATTGCCGATGGAGTTCTACAGAATATATGCTTCTTTCAAGTGGGGCAATGTTCGTTTGGTCGCAGGCATATTTTCATGGACTTTGAGAACGTCATTCCGGTTTTTACCGCGCCAGTCAGTGGGCACGGGGATGGAAGTGTATTCGCAAGCTTCTTCCCCATCCCATCCTTTCCTCGTTACTAGCGGAAGGATTCGACCTGCAGGTTCGAAATCAAGTCGTTTTAAATGCATCGCACTACAATAGCAATGACGCTGCTTACCGGGTAATAAAAGCTGAAACGACGCGTCGAAACAGGGGATTCAGAAATCATGACAACGTTGGGAATCAGTTTGCTCGCTGTCGTTGTGGCCCTTGTATTTGCACTCGGTTGCCATCCTGCGGCACGCGTCTCGGATAGGCGCGTGCGGACTGCTTGGTTCGTGCTGATCGCCGTCGCCATCGCCGGGATTCTAAGGGGCCAGGCTCGCTTTTTTCACGAAATCGGCGTAGCCTGCTTGTATGCCTCGCCGCCCCCGCATCCAACTCGACGGAGTCCCGCTGCACATCGTGCAGCGCGGCCACAACCGCGAACCCTGCTTCTTCGGCGAGGAAGACTACCAGAGCTACCTCCACTGGTTGGGCGAGGTGCTCGCCGCCAATCAATGCGCGCTGCATGCTTACGTGCTGATGACCAACCATGTACACCTGCTCATCACGCCGAAGAAGGC
>JANYHZ010000053.1 GCA_025362135.1 Betaproteobacteria bacterium
CAATTACCATGCGCTGGGACAGGGGCGGAACCGATGTCACAATTCAGAGCGTGCCTGACACTGTTAATTCCAAATTCGACATCAATGGCATGTGGTTCGATGCTACGACCAACGGATCCGGCATTGCTGTTCACCACCGCCGCGCCAGTACTGACGTTGCCTTCGGTACGTGGTTTCTGTTTAATAACAATGGCGAGTCGCGCTGGTATACCTTGCAATCGGCAAACTGGCAGCAGGATGGAAGTGTGCATGAAGGACTGTTGCTTCAGGTGGTCGGTAAGTGTCCAGCAGCCGGGGTGGTCGCTTGCCCGGCCCAAGGTAGCGTTGCATTGCCGACCAAATACAACGTGATTCCTACCCTTGCTCGTATCACTTTCCAGTCGTCAATCCGAGCCCGGGCCGAGATACTCAGTCTTGCCGGCACAATTCTGATTACCTCGGAGCTGACTAAGCTGCAGTTCTGACGTAATTTCAAAGCAATAAAAGAGCATGGGTTCTCATCGAGGATTCATGCTAGTGCCTCTGCTGATCCTTTGCTGAGCCGGATTTTACACGCGACATCCTGACCACTTCCGGCATGTGCCGCAATTGTCGCATCAAGCTGGCCAGATGCATGCGGTGACGCACTTCCAGCGTGAAGCCGACGGTTGTGTAGCGATTCTCGCTTTCGGCCATCTGGTCTTCCATATTGACATAGGAGATGTTCGAGTCGGTCGCCGCGATGGCCGCTGCAAGCTTGGCGAGCACCCCACGACCATCAGTCACAGTGACGCGAATGTCCACTTTGAACAGCCGGTCAATCGTCGGATCCCACTGCACATCGATCCATTTCTCGGGATCGAATTTGTACGGGTGAATCGACGGGCAATCGTGGGTGTGAATGACCAGGCCCTGCCCGCCCTTGATCTGGCCGATGATGGGGTCGCCGGGAATGGGCCTGCAACAGGGCGCAAATTGCACCGCCATGTCTTCGGTGCCGCGAATGGTGATTGATTCCCGCTGCCTGTGTTCGGGCGACACCAGATCCGCCACCGCGAACAATTTTCGTGCTGCCACAATGGCGAGACGTTTGCCCAGCCCAATCTCGGACAACACCTGTTCCTTGGTCTTGGCGCTATCGCCTTTGAATAAACGGCTCCAATGAGTCTTGCCGATATCGTTGGGATCGAAATTGAGTGAGCCCACTGCCTGTATCAGCAGTAGCTCGCCGAGCTCAACGGATTCCGCTTGCTGCGTGGTTTTAAGGTAATGGCGAATCTGCGAACGCGCGCGGCCAGTGGTCGCATAGTTGAGCCACGCTGCGTTGGGTCGACCGGCAGGGTCGGTCACAATTTCGACGCGATCGCCATTTTTCAAGCGTGTCGACAGGGGGACGCTAGTGTCATCGATGCGCGCTGCCACGGCGCGATTGCCTACGTCGGAATGGATCGCGTACGCGAAGTCGAGCGCAGTCGCCCCTTTGCGCAGCGAGTGGATTTTCCCTTTCGGCGAGAACGCATAGACCTCGTCGGGGAACAGATCAACCTTGATGTGCTCCAGAAACTCCAGCGCGTCGCCAGATTCTGACTGCAACTCCAGCAGCGATTGCAGCCACTGATGGGTGCGTTGCTGAATATCTGATTGATGCAACCCGTTTTCACCCTTGGCATCAAGGGTCTTGTAGAGCCAGTGCGAGGCGACGCCCGCTTCGGCAATTTTGTGCATATCTGCAGTGCGAATTTGCAGCTCGACCGGCGTGCCATAGGGGCCGAATAGAGTTGTATGCAATGACTGGTAGCCGTTGGCCTTTGGTATCGCCACGTAGTCCTTGAATTTGCCCGGAAACGGCTTATAGAGCGTATGCAATGCACCCAGCACGGTGTAGCAGGAAACGAGATCCTTGACGATGATGCGAAAGCCGTAGATGTCGAGCACTTCCGAAAACGAAATCTGCTTTTCGGCCATTTTTTTGTAGATGGAAGACAGAAACTTCTCGCGACCCGTGACGGTGGCGTCAATATTGAATTCTTTCAGTCTCGCCTTGATCGCATCGAGAATTTTCCCCACCACCTCACGACGATTGCCACGCGCCTTTTTGACCGCTTTTTCGAGCACCGAAAAACGGTGTGGATGCAGATACTTGAAGCCGAGATCTTCGAACTCGTAATACACGGCATTCAAGCCGAGGCGGTTCGCAATGGGCGAATAAATCTCCAGCGTCTCCTTGGCAACACGCTCCTGCTTGGCCTGCGGCACGGCGTCCAGCGTACGCATATTGTGCAGGCGGTCGGCGAGCTTGATGAGGATGACGCGCACATCGCGTGCCATCGCCAGCAGCATTTTCCGGAAGTTCTCAGCCTGCGCTTCTTCAAGCGTGGCGAATTGCAATTTATCGAGCTTGGAGACGCCATCGACGAGCTCAGCGACCGCCTTGCCGAATTTCTTCGCGATGTCGGTTTTGGTCGTTGGGGTGTCTTCAACGACATCGTGCAGCAATGCGGCGATGAGCGCCTGGGGATCGAGATGCCAATGCGCGAGAATGGTCGCGACTGCGAGCGGGTGGGTAATGTAGGCTTCGCCGGAATTGCGCGTCTGTCCTTCATGCGCGGCGTGTGCCATTTGGTAGGCCGCCGCAACGTTCTCGATGTCGGCCGACTTTAGATAGGTGGCGAGAAGGTATTTTAACGCGGTCGCGTTGGGATCGACGACGACATCGTTGCCAGGCAATAGCGCATCAATTGACGCGATCTTGGCAACAGAACCTTGGACATGTTCGGGCAGACTCTGGGAGGAGGAGAGATTCGTCATGATGTCTCATCCCGCTCTCAGAGGCCGGTGTTACATTTCGGGTTGCGGTGCCGCAGTCGGCGGCAACGGATTCAGAATTTCGGCACCGACGCGACCCGTGGCGATCTCGCGCAAGGCAATAACGCAGGGTTTGTCGCGGCCCGGGTCCACATAAGGCGCTGATCCCAACGCAATCTGGCGCGCACGAGTGGTCGCGGCGAGCGTGAGCTCAAAGCGGTTGGGAATCAACCTGATGCAATCGTCAACAGTGATACGTGCCATTTAAATACTCCAAACAGGGTTCATTGCTGAACATTTAACCGAACCAAAAAAGAGAAACCCCGCCATTGCAACCAGGCGATGCGGATCCCGTCCCAAGCACTTAAGAAATGAGCTGCGCGTGTAGCCGCAATTGTCGGGACGCCGTCACCCGAAGCGCCCTAACGACCGACTGCAAATCGGTCAAAGCCACGCTAAAGTCTTCATTAATAATAACATAGTCGGCTTCGTGGACGTGCTTTAAGTCCTCGCGAGCCTCTGCCAATCGTCGCTCGATGACCTCTTTTGTATCTTTTCCACGTTTGACCAGGCGTTCCCGCAGCACTTCAATCGACGGCGGCAGGATATAGATGTACGTCATATCGCGAAACAGCTTCTTGACTGCTCGTGCGCCCTGCCAGTCGATTTCGAGCAACACGTCGGAGCCCTCCGCACGGGTCTTTTCAATCCATAGGCGCGAAGTACCATAAAGATTACCGTAAACCTTGGCGTGCTCCAGAAACTCGCCGCGGGTGACCATTGCGGCAAATTCTTCGCGAGTAACGAAGAAGTATTCACGGCCGGATTCCTCACCGGGGCGCGGCGCACGTGTGGTGTAAGAAATTGACAAGCCGATATCCGGCTCCCGCTCAAGGAGGGCATGTACGAGGCTGGATTTCCCCGCGCCCGACGGGGCAACGATAACGTAAAGACAGCCGGAAACCACAGGACCCATTGGCATTGCACCTGAACGCGAATTACTCAATGTTTTGTATCTGCTCGCGCATTTGTTCGATGAGCACCTTCAACTCGACTGCTACTTTCGTACTTTCCGTCGAAACTGATTTTGAGCCGAGCGTGTTGGCTTCTCGATTCAATTCCTGCATCAGGAAATCGAGCCGTTTGCCCACTGCCCCTCCGGACTTCACCACTCGACGCACTTCGGAAATATGCGCGGTCAATCGATTCAATTCCTCACTCACATCAATGCGCGATGCGAACAACACCACTTCTTGTTTCAGCCGCTCATCAGACGCACTGCCAGCCATTGCCTCGGTGAGTTTCAGCGCAAGTTTTTCCTGATACGCCGCCACCATTTCAGGAATCAGCGGGGTAACCTGTTTCACCAGTACCTCTATGCCGTCGAGACGCTGGAAAATCAAGGCGGCGAGTTTGTCGCCTTCGCGCTGGCGGGTGGCGTTGAGTTCGACAATTGCATTCTTGAACAACGCCATCAACACCTGCTTGGCTGCATCGGTGCCAAGTGCCTCCGCCGACATGACACCCGGCGCGTGCATGATTTCCCAGACCGAAAGGCGACCGGCATCGAATTTTTTAAGTATCTGCTTTTGCGTCTCGATGAGTGCGGCGAGCGCATCCTCGTTAGGCGTCAGCGAGTCGCGTGTTGCGATGGGGGAAAAGGTAATCCGGCAATCGACCTTGCCGCGGGTCAGTGACGCGGCCACCAACTCGCGCATGCTCTGTTCCAGGGAGCGCAGGTCTTCCGGCATGCGAGTCTGGAACTCAAGGTAACGATGGTTGACAGTCCTGAGCTCGAGCGCAAAACGTCCGCCCGGCACCTCGCCGCTCACGGCGGCAAATCCGGTCATGCTGGTGATCATGGCGTGGGTGGGCTTTGGCTTAACTTGGAGCTACAGAAAAAATGAGCAAAAAGAAAGGGATAATGATGGCGACAAACGCTTGCGCAGCGCGGCTGTGTTTGTAGCCCGGCTTTACTTAACGTATGCAAAACTACACAATTATAGCTTAGGGATTTAGCGCGTCCTGCCGCAGCGCAGTGATTCGACTCCAAAAAAATGGCTTCGCAGTCCAACGAACCGTTACCCGACGGGTACCGACTCAATAATTACACCATTGAAAAGCTGCTGTCATCGGGCGGTTTTTCAATCGTCTATCTTGGGCGCGATGAGAACGGTTCTCCGGTAGCGATTAAAGAGTATCTTCCGGCTGCGCTGGTGATTCGCGTCGACGGTGCTGAAGTAAAAATAAATTCTGAAGAAAACCTCGCGGTGTTTCGGCACGGGCTCAAGTGCTTCTTTGAAGAGGGCCGCTCACTCGCGACGATTTCCCACCCCAACATCGTACGTGTGGAAAATTTCTTCCGCGCCAATGAGACGGTTTACATGGTGATGCAGTACGTGCGCGGTCGTACTCTGCAGTTTCATATCCAGCGCCACCGGCACGAATTCACGGACAGCTTCGTGCGCCGTCTGTTCACCCATCTGCTCAATGGCCTGCGAGAAGTGCATGCCAACAAGCTGTTGCACCTCGATATCAAGCCCGCCAACATCTACATCACGATGGAAGGCGCACCGGTGCTGCTGGATTTCGGTGCCGCGCGGCAGGCGCTAAACGCAGATGCGCCTCGCCTGCGACCGATGTATACCGCCGGCTATGCTGCACCCGAGCAGTATCATAGCAATCAACAATTGGGGCCCTGGTCTGATATCTACGCTGCGGGTGCCACGATGTATACCTGCGTGGCCGGCGTGCACCCGCAGCCCGCGAGTGAACGCGAGAAAGACGATCAGATGGTGCCAGTTAAGGAATTAGCCGGGCCAGCGATTTCGCCTGAACTGCTCGAAATTATTGAATGGTGCCTCAAGCTTGATCACATGGCACGGCCACAGACAGCGTTCGAGTTGCAGAAGGCTCTGATGAAGGGTGTGAGCGACGTGCGGGAAGCGCGGGATATACCCGAGGAAGCAGTGGTAGAAATGGTTGAAGACAGCTTCTCAGGACGACTGAAGAAAACACTTAACCGGAAGATTTTTTAGTCGTGCGCTTTACTATTTTCCAGGATAGTCATATCGGGGGCCGCAAGTCCAACCAGGACCGGCTTGCCTATTCTTATTCCAAGGACGTGTTGTTGCTCGTGATTGCCGACGGGATGGGTGGTCATGCCCGAGGCGAAATCGCCGCAGAAGTGGCAGTCAACACCATGACACAGCGATTCCAGCAGGAAGCCCGCACCACGCTGCGCCGACCGCGCGAATTTCTCGAGTCCGCCATTCACTCCGCCCACCGTGCCATCGTCGCTTTCGCCGACCAGCACGACATGCTTGAATGCCCCCGTACGACCATCGTCGGCTGCGTGGTGCAGAACGGCAAAGCCTGCTGGGCGCATTCAGGAGACTCCCGGCTCTATTGCATTCGCGGCGGCAATATTGCAGTGGCCACGGCCGATCATTCCCGCGTACGGCAATTGATGGATGCCGGGGCAATCACCGAAGCGCAGGCCGCAGTTCATCCGGATCGCAATAAAATTTATAACTGCCTTGGTGGCGTACTGCCGCCGACAGTAACCCATTCGGAAGACTGGGTGCTCAAGGTGGGCGATACCCTGCTTCTCTCCACCGATGGGTTCTGGGGGCCGCTCAACGCCAATTTCATTGCGGCAAAATTACAGCGTGAAGACATGCTGACACTGGTACCAAAGCTGATGGAGGAAGCGGAGCGAAAAGCGGGCCCGGATTCGGACAATCTTTCGGTCATTGGCCTTACCTGGGAACGCCAGGAAGAAGAGGAACCCGTCTCGCCAAGCGTCACCGTGACCGGGCCCATGGAAGGTTTTACCACCTCGTCGATGAACAGCACGCAGCAGAGTGTGCCGTTCAAGGATGATATTTCCGACGAAGAAATCCAGAAAGCAATTCTGGAAATTCAGGAAGCGATCAAGAAAGCGCCGAAGTAAATTCAAGCGATCCACTTTTACCCTCCACGGAAATCCATGCCACGCTCCTTCGGCCGCACTCCCGACCAACTACGTCCGGTCGTCATCACCCGCAATTACACCAAGCATGCAGAGGGCTCGGTGCTCATCGCGATGGGCGACACCAAAGTTTTATGCACCGCCAGCATCGAAGAGCGGGTGCCCCCACACAAAAAAGGTTCCGGGGAAGGCTGGGTGACGGCTGAATACGGCATGCTGCCGCGCTCGACCAATACCCGCTCGGATCGTGAAGCCGCGCGCGGCAAACAGACGGGTCGCACCCAGGAGATCCAGCGGCTCATTGGTCGGTCGCTGCGCTGCGTGGTAGACCTGAAGAAACTCGGTGAGCGCCAGATCACGCTGGATTGCGACGTGCTGCAGGCTGATGGTGGAACACGCTGTGCGTCGATTACCGGTGCGTTTGTGGCGCTGCACGACGCGGTGTCGGTATTGATGGGCAAAGGCATGATCAAGGAAACACCCATCACCGATTTCATCGCTGCGATTTCTGTCGGTATTGGTGCCGATGGCCCCTTACTTGATCTCGATTACCTTGAGGATTCAACCGGTGAGACAGACATGAATGTCGTGATGACAGGAGCGGGGAAGTTTGTAGAAATTCAGGGCACGGCAGAAGGCGTGCCGTTTTCTCGGTCGGACATGGAGGCGTTGGTGGGGTTGGCCGAGAGGGGGATTTCGGCGTTGATTGGGGCGCAGCGCAAGGCGTTGAGATGACCCAGATTTCGGCCTGGGAATTGTCGACTACTTGATAAACTTGAGTGCGCGGCCCAGTGCGATCAGGCCTGCAAAGAACGCCACACTCAACACCATCCCGGCGAAGACGGTGGCCAAGGCCAACGCAATGCCCGATAAACCGAGCAATGATGTACCCCACCATGCGAGCAGCGTACCCGGAATGGCTGCACAGAAAATAGCGATCACGGACAGCAAATAGGATTTCATATCCCCGATTGTAACTTGCGCGTGAACGTATCCACGACTATCGGAATCCGCCCTGCCGTTGGACAATGAGTGTAAATCCGTCATGATTTGATCCGCCTTTCCGGTGAAAGTTTACAGATTGGGCGCCAGCCAGCGTTCCGCCTTCGCAATATCCCAACCTTTGCGTTGCGCGTAATCGGCCAATTGGTCGCGATCAATTTTGCCGACCGCAAAATACTGCGATTGCGGGTGCGAAAAATAGAAACCCGAAACTGCCGCCGTCGGCCACATCGCGAACGAGTCAGTCAAGGTAATGCCCGCCCCTTCTGGTGCTTTCAGCAGATCGAACAGCGGCCCTTTCTCGCTGTGCTCAGGACAAGCCGGATAGCCGGGCGCAGGACGTATCCCTACATATTTTTCAGCGATCATCTCGCCGTTGCTGAGCGCCTCGTCTTTGGCGTAGCCCCAGAATTCCTGGCGCACTTTCCAATGCAGGTGTTCCGCAAACGCCTCGGCCAGCCGATCCGCCAGCGCCTTGATCATGATCGCGTTGTAATCGTCGTTGGCGGCGGCGTACGCTTGCGCGCGTTCTTCGCAACCCAATCCCGCAGTCACGGCAAACGCGCCGATGAAATCTGCCGGGCCCGTTGCTTTTGGTGCCACGAAATCCGCGAGGCATTGATTCGGATTGCCAGCCGGCTTTTCGTTCTGCTGGCGCAGATGGTGGAAGGTTTGTGCGACCGTCGTGCGCCCGGTATCCGCGTACGTTTCGATGGAGTCGCCTACGCGATTTGCCGGCCAGAAGCCCACCACCCCATTTGCCGCAAGCCACTTTTCTTTCACGATCTGCTTCAACATGATCTGGGCGTTCGCGAATACCTCTCGAGCCGCTTCGCCGACGGTGGCGTCATCGAGAATCTGAGGATAAGTGCCCCACAAATCCCACGTCTGAAAAAACGGACCCCAATCGATAAAAGCCACCAACTCTGCCAGTGGATAATTCGATAGCGCCTTGGTGCCGATGAAGGCAGGTACGGGCGGCTGATAATTTGACCAGTCGATTTTTGCAGCGTTGTTTCGCGCGGCAGCGAGCGTGACCAGCTTGACGCCCTTCTTGTTGGCGTGCTGTTCGCGCACTTTCACGTAATCAGCGCGCACGCCAGCAACGTAATTCTCCTTGAGGTCATCAGATAAAAGACTACTGCACACGCCCACCGCGCGGGAAGCATCCGGTACCCACACAATCGGCCCGTGATAGAAGGGTTCAATTTTGACGGCGGTGTGCGTGCGAGAAGTCGTTGCACCACCAATCAGCAGTGGAATCTCGAAGCCGAGGCGCTCCATTTCCTTTGCTACATGGCTCATCTCTTCGAGTGAGGGCGTAATCAAACCGGAAAGACCAATGATATCGGCCTTCTCCTTGATGGCGGCATCGAGAATTCTTTCACAGGACACCATCACGCCAAGATCGACGACATCGTAGTTATTACATTGCATCACAACACCGACAATATTCTTGCCAATGTCGTGGACGTCGCCTTTGACGGTAGCCATCACGACCTTACCTTTGGCTTTTGCGTTCTCCGAGCCCATCAGGCGTTTTTCTTCTTCGATGAACGGGATCAAATGTGCGACCGCCTGCTTCATCACCCGCGCCGATTTCACCACCTGTGGCAGGAACATTTTGCCAGCACCAAACAGATCGCCGACCACGCCCATGCCATCCATCAACGGTCCTTCAATCACATTGATTGGACGACCACCCGCTGCCTTTATCTGCAAACGCGATTCCTCGGTATCGACGACAATGTATTCGGTGATGCCGCGTACCAGCGCATGCGTGAGCCGCGTGCCAACAAGTTCGTTGCGCCACGCCAGATCTTCAATCTGTTCTTTTTTCTGACCCTTGAATCGATCAGCGAATTCAACCAGCCGCTCGGTCGCGTCATTGCGCCGATTGAACAGCACATCTTCTACACATTCGAGCAACTCTTTGGGAATGTCGTCATACACACCAAGCTGACCCGCATTGACGATGCCCATCGTCATGCCGGCCTTGCCCGCGTGATAGAGGAATGCGGTGTGTATAGCTTCGCGTACCGGATCGTTACCACGGAAGGAGAACGACACGTTCGACACACCGCCACTCACTTTGGCGTGGGGCAAATTCTTGCGTATCCATTCTGTTGCGCGAATAAAATCCATACCGTAATTCGCATGCTCCTCAATGCCCGTTGCGACGGCAAAGATATTCGGGTCAAAGATGATGTCTTCAGCCGGAAAGCCGACTTCTTCGGTCAGGATTTTGTAAGAGCGCGCGCAAATCTCAATTTTTCGCTCGTAGCTGTCTGCCTGTCCTTTTTCGTCGAATGCCATCACGATGGCGGCAGCACCGTAGCGGCGGCAAAGCCTGGCGTGCTTGATGAATTCGGGAATGCCTTCTTTCATCGAAATGGAATTGACGATTGCCTTGCCCTGTACACACTTGAGGCCCGCTTCAATCACGCTCCATTTCGAGCTATCGATCATGATCGGAACGCGTGAAATATCTGGCTCGCTCGCAATCAGGTTCATGAAGCGGGTCATAGCCGCCTGCGAATCGAGCATCGCTTCGTCCATGTTGATGTCGATTACCTGCGCGCCGCTCTCGACTTGCTGGCGGGCAACGGTAAGCGCCGCATCATAGTCGCCATTCAAGATCAGCTTCGCGAACGCACGTGAGCCGGTGACGTTGGTGCGTTCGCCCACATTCACGAATAGCGAGTCGTCGCCGATATTGACCGGTTCCAAGCCGGACAGGCGCAGCCGTTTCTCCATCTCGGGCGCGATACGTGGGGTGAACGGTGCGACAATTTCGGCAATCGCCTTGATGTGTTCCGGCGTGGTGCCGCAACAGCCACCGGTAATATTGAGCCAGCCACTGGCCGCCCATTCGCGAATGAACGCCGCTGTCTCCGAAGGCAGTTCATCGTATTCGGCCATCGCGTTAGGCAGGCCGGCATTCGGGTGCGCGGAGACGCGACAGTCGGCGATGCGCGCCAGCTCCTCGATATGCGGACGCAACTCCTTCGCACCGAGCGCGCAGTTGAAGCCAATCGAAATAGGATTGGCGTGGCGCACCGAATTGTAAAACGCCTCCACCACCTGGCCCGACAGCGTGCGACCGGATGCATCGGTGATGGTGCCAGAAATCATGATCGGCAGTCGGAACTCACCGGTGAGCCCGCGTGAATCAAACTCTTCTTCGATGGCAAAGATTGCCGCCTTGCTGTTTAGTGTGTCGAAGACGGTTTCGACCAGCACAATGTCAGCACCACCGTCGATGAGCCCGCGCGCAGCTTCCCGGTAGGCGTCTTTCACTTCATCGAAATTCACAGCGCGAAACCCGGGGTCATTCACGTCCGGCGATAGTGAAAGCGTGCGGTTCATCGGGCCCAATACACCTGCGACGAATCGCGGACGCGTCGGCGTGGAAAGGGACTGCGCGTCGGCGACCTCACGCGCCAGCTTGGCACCTTCGAAATTCAACTCATAGGCCAGCGACTCCATGTGATAGTCGGCCATGGAAATTGCCGTCGAGTTGAAGGTGTTGGTCTCGAGAATATCCGCGCCGGCAGCAAGATACTGGCCGTGAATTTCGCGAATAACCTCCGGGCGGGTCAGGGTAAGCAGGTCGTTGTTGCCGCGCAGGTCGCTTTTCCAGTTGGCGAAGCGATCACCGCGATATTCGCGCTCTGTCAGTCGGTGGCGCTGGATCATGGTGCCCATGGCGCCATCCAGCACCAGGATGCGCTGTGCCAACGCATCCATCAGTGCCTGTGTACGTGCGGCGCGGGTGTTGAACGATAGTGAATGCGAATGACCCATGGCGATCACTGCCTTTTGCCCGGTACTTGCGCCGCAATCCATCTGTCCACCTTCGCTTCCAGCAGATGCAACGGCAGCGCACCGTCACTCAGCACCAGGTCGTGATAATCCCTCAAGTTAAAGCTCGCGCCGAGTTTCGTTCTTGCACGTTCGCGCAGCTCCTGGATTTTCAGCGAACCGATCTTATAGGCAAGCGCTTGCCCCGGCGCGGCCATGTAACGCTCGGTATACCGTTGCGATTCGTGTTCAGAATAGCCTTGTGTTTCCATCATGTACTGGATGGTTTGCTCACGCGTCCAGCCCATGGTGTGCAGGCCGGTGTCGGTCACCAGGCGGACGGCACGCAGCAACTCGTCGGAAAGATGCCCCAGGTAGAAATTGGGGTCCTCGTACAACCCCATCTCAAGTCCCAGCGTCTCGGCATATAGCGCCCAGCCTTCGGTAAAGGCCGTAATATTGCCGTACTGACGAAACTTCGGCAGCGACAATTCCTGCTGTAGTGCAATGTGGAAGTGGTGTCCCGGTTGCCCTTCATGAATAAATAAAGTTGCCATGAGGTTGCTGGGATGTTTGGTCGGATCCTCAATCACCACATAGAAAACGCCCGGCCTCGAACCGTCGGCTGCCGGCGAGGAATAGTGGTCGGAGGCGGTCGAACGTGTCAGTTCTGGTTCTGCGCGGATTTCAAGTGGTGCCTTGGGCGTGCGCCCAAAAAGATCCGGCAATTTGGCCATGATTCTCTTGTTGAGCATCGCGTAGGCGTTGAGCACTTCCTGCTCAGTCTTGAATGGATAACTCGCGGGCAGGGCTTCGTGCCACTTGAAAAAGTCGTTGAGCGACCCGTTGAACTTATAGACCGCTTTCACTTTTTCCATTTCGCCGCGGATACGCGCGACTTCTTTCAAACCCAAGGCATGTATTTGATCCGGCTTCAGTGTCGTGGTCGTGTAGTAACGCACCATGTATCTGTACCACGCCTTGCCGTGGGGAACTGCATCGATGCCAGAGGTGGTCCGGCATTTGGGCAAATATTGCTTTTCGAGAAACTCGACCAGTCTGCTCATCGCTGGAACCAGTCGCACGTTGATCGCCTCGCGATACTCCGCCGAGAGCTTTTCGCGATCCGACACCGAAAACGTTGCCGGCAGGTTACGAATAGCGAGATTGAACGCGCTTTTGTCGAGGTCGTTGGTGGTCAGGGCCTTCAATGATGGCAGCGCACGTTCGATCAATATTTTGGGTTGAACCACGCCGCGTTCGATGCCGACGTGCATGTTGATGATGGCCTGATCGGTCCAAGCAGGCAATTTGTTCAGGCGCTTGAGATAGTTCCGGTAGTTTGCAACCGTTTTCAACGGCTGAATTCCCTGGCCGCTGCCAAACTGCGCAATATCGACAGGCAAGCCGCCATACTGGTCGATAGGCAATAGATCCCCGGGAAAGCCCAGCAAACCCAGGCGCGTTTTCACCTCCTCTTCCAGCAGCGACAGGGTGAGTTTATCGGTCGGAGACAGGCGCTTCACATTCAAGGTTGCCTTCTCCATTTGGACACGCTGGTAAAGCGCCCTCTGTTTCAAGCGGTGCCGAGGTGAGATATCGATCTCAAGCTCGCCCTCATACTTCGCATCTCCGGTGACTTGCGTGCCTTCGATCGGATCCAGCGCCAGCCGATCCTGGAAATAGCGCTCGGCAATTTCAGCCAGCTTCTCGCCTTCCGTAAATTTTGCCTGGGGACTGCTGACAGACGCTGGCTGCCCCCGCAACGCGGTGGCAGCGAATAACAGGCCAAGAATAATCGAGACCGAAGTGAGCTTGTATTTCAACATCACAACTCCAAAAACAAAAAAACCTGTCCGCCAATAGCCTTTGGCAAACAGGTTTTTCGAATCATAAGAAAATCGCTGTTTCGCTTTAGCCGTATTTCGGGTTGTTGCAAACCCGTCGCCCGCAAAGTGAAGCAAATCGGCGCAATACCTATTTTACCCTTGTTCAGGCAGGTCTGGCATTGGTGGACAGCCAATCCAGCGCCAAGGCTGCTAGCGATTTCACACCGACTTTCAAACCGCTTTCATCGACATAAAAACGCGGACTGTGGTTCGATGGCGCGTATTTACAATCCTGCTCGCGCGGCGTACATCCTATGAAGAAGAAAACACCGGGCACCTCTTGCTGATAGTACGCAAAATCCTCGGCACCGCAGGTCTTCGGGCATACCCCCACACTTGCCTCCGTCGCGATGCGTTTCAGCACCGGCACCGCCCAATTCGTCAGCGACTCATCGTTGACCGTAACAGGATAGCCTTTCGCAATGTGTACATGCGCCTTGGCCCCGCCCGACTCGGCGATCATGGTCGTAATTTTTTCGACGAACTGATGAATTTCCTCGCGGTGCTTTTCGTCAAAGGTGCGAATGGTGCCTTCCATTTTTGCTTCGTCGGGAATGATGTTGGAGCGATTGCCCGCCTGAAACGAGCCGACCGTGACCACCGATGGCTCCTCGGTCAAATTCATCTTCCGCGACACGATCGTCTGCAAGCCGAGCACCACCTGCGAGCCAACCACGATGGGATCCACACCGCTCCAGGGCTGCGCTCCATGCGTCTGGTTGCCACGAATGAAAATGCGGAACTGATCCGCACTGGCCATCAACGGGCCAACGCGATAGCCGATGGTATTGGTGTGCATCTTGGAGGTGATGTGCAGACCAAAAATCGCATCGACTTTCGGGTTTTGCATACAGCCCTGTTCGATCATCAGTTTTGCGCCGCCTTCTTCGCCGATGGGCGGCATTTCCTCGGCCGGCTGAAAAATGAATTTGACGGACCCGTGCATGTCACCGCGCATTTGCGAAAGCATTTCAGCCACACCCATCAAAATGGCGACGTGGGTGTCGTGCCCGCAGGCGTGCATCACGCCAGCTTCCGCGCCGTTCCACATGGTTCGCACCTGGCTCTTGAACGGCACATCGGTTTCCTCGATCACCGGCAATCCGTCCATGTCCGCACGAAGTGCAACGCAGGGGCCCGGTTTGGACCCCTTCAATACGCCGACGACACCGGTGTGGGCAACGTTCTCTTTGACTTCGTCGAATCCCAATTTTCGCAAATGTTGCGCCACGAGCTTGCCCGTACGAAATTCCCGATTGCCCAGTTCGGGGTTGGCGTGCAGGTCGCGTCGCCAGGCAATGACCTGATCATTCAAGCGGTCGGCGTGTTGGGAAATGGCGGTGTCGCGCGCCAGGAAGGCGTCCGGGGCATTCATGGTTTTACACTCCTAGAGTCGTAGTCAATTATGGCACTGAGTAGCTAGCCTCGCCAAGGCACACCGGACGGCGTGTCGCTATAATAAAAAGTACAAACTGCCAAATCGACTACCAAACGGACCCGCGATGGATCATCTGACCCCGCAACAAACTGCCGAATTTCTCAAAAAAGAACCGACCGCCGTATTCGTCGATTGTCGAAGCGAAATGGAATTTCTTTTCGTCGGGCATCCGGTTGGCGCGTTGATGATTCCATGGAACGACGGGCCGGACTGGGATATCAATCCGCATTTTGTCGGGCAGGTGAAAAAGGCAGTTGGGCATTCCACCAACAGGCCTGTGGTGCTAATTTGCCGTTCGGGCAATCGGAGTGTTGACGCGGGATTGGCGTTGGAAGCAGCGGGATTTTCGAATGTGACCAACGTCCTGGAAGGCTTTGAGGGCGATCTCGATGGACACCACCAGCGCGGAAAGCTTGGCGGCTGGCGGCATGCGGGATTGCCTTGGGAACAGGTTTAATCGCCGCACTCTGCGCCACATAGTCGTATCGAACCCTTCCTGATCGCCAAATGAAAATTTTTTACCTCGTCGCCGCCATTGCCGGTGGCATTGCTCCGTATGCCGTTTACTTCGGCTTTCTCGCATACGTCCCCGGATCGTCCGGCGCATTGTCGCTTGCCTGGGGAAATGCAATCGCCGCCGCAACACTCACTGACTTCACGATTTCCTGTCTGGTGTTTTGGCCGTTCCTCATTGCCGAATCACGAAAGCTGGGCATTCGCCTTTGGTGGTTCTTTATTGCCAGCAATATTCTTATCGGCTTGTCTTTTGCGCTGCCAGCGTTTCTTTATGCTCGCGAACGTCGGCTGCAAAATGCCGCTGCGTAGCTTGCAACACCACCAAGATAAGTATCCGCCGCCGCACCTTGCCTGGGCCATGTGGGGGCTGGGTGCCGCACTCTATTTCATCGGTTTTTATCAGCGCGTCTCCCCGGCAGTGATTACGGTGGAGTTGTCCCAAGCGTTTGGGCTGACGGCGGCGGCACTCGGCAACCTTTCGGCGTTCTATTTTTACAGCTATGTCGCGATGCAGATTCCGACGGGGTTGCTGGCAGACCGTTTCGGCCCTCGTGTATTGTTGACCGTTGGCGCAGTCGTCGCGGGCATCGGCACGGCGGTATTTGCAATGGCACCGGATGCCTGGGCTGCGAGCTTCGGGCGCCTGTTGATCGGTGGGTCGGTGGGTGTGGCTTTTGTGTCGATGCTCAAGCTGGCCAGTCACTGGATGCCTGCGCGCCAGTTCGCATTAGCCTCGGCGGTCGCGCTTGCCGTCGGCGTGTTTGGTGCGGTGTTTGCCGGTGCGCCACTACGGATCATGGTCGATGAATTCGGCTGGCGCGCAATGATGTGGGCAAGCGCTGGCGTTACATTACTGCTCGGCGTGATCACGTGGTTCTTCGTTCAGGACGACCCAACGGCGCGCGGCTACAAGAGCTACGCCGATCATGCGCCAGTGGACGGCCAATCCGGGCAGCCCGGCATCGGCGTTTTCAGCGGTCTCAAAGAGGCGCTCCACAATCGCAACGTTATCCTGCTGTTCTTCATCGCCGGTGCGCCAAGCTCAACCATTCTCACCTTCGCCGGTTTGTGGGGCGTGCCGTTCCTGACTACGCACTATGGTTTGTCGGCGACCAATGCAGCAGGGCTCTGCTCGGCGATGATGGTCGCGTGGGCTATCGGCAGTTTGAGTTATGGCGCGCTTTCGGACCGGATCGGGCGACGTAAGCCCCTCTACATCGGTGGCCTGACGATCAGTCTGGTGTTGTGGGCGGCACTCATCTACTTGCCCAGGCTTCCTTACGGTTTGCTCGCGGCGCTGATGGTGAGCATCGGATTTTTCGGTGCAAATTTCATACTCAGTTTCGCCTTTGCCAAGGAGTCCAGTCCAGCACGCCTGGCCGGTACCGTTTCCGGCATTGCCAACATGGGCGTTATTCAGGGGCCGATGACCATGCAACCGCTGGTGGGCATCATTCTTTACCGCACCTGGAGTGGTACGACGGTCGAGGGGAAGCGTGTTTTCGAGTTAGCCTCATATCAGCAGGGCTTTTCGCTGATGCTTATCTGGGGTGTCATTGCGGTGATGTTGCTATTGTTTACCCGCGAGACTTTTTGCCGGCAACGCGCCTAGCGAGCGGTGGTTGATCTCCGTGACAAACGCAAATACCCCATCCAGCAGCACAGTCCGGACGCAAGAATGCACGCCATCGCCACGGCAAGCCACTTCGGCGAAAACGAAAACGCAGGCGAGACCACGCCCGCGACGACGGTATTGACAACTCCGGACACGAACCCCATCAATGAGGCGGCCATGCCGCGTCGCGTGGGGAATAGATCGAGCACGCGCAACGAAATGGTGGGCATGGCCATCGCACTGCCAAGCGCATAGAAAAAGATCGGAATAACCGCCCACGGCAATTGCGGCGGCAGCCAGAGGCTGTACACAAGGTTCACCAACGCCGCAGAGCACATGAAGTAATACGCGCGTGCCACTGTTTGCTCAGGCTTCAGCTTGCCCGCCGCGCGACCGGAGAGAAATGCGCCGGTCATGATGCCCGCAATGCCTGGCAAAAATAGCCAGGCATATTCTTGCGGACCGAGCTTCAGGTGTTCGGGCAAAAACACGGGCGCTGAGAGAATGTAGAGAAAGAAACCGTTAAAGTTGAGGCCGATCGCAAGGGAAAGCAACAGAAACTTCGGCGAAGCGCCTACTTCGCGATAGCCAAGCAACAACGGCCGCGGGCGAAATGAATGCCGCCGCTCTTCGGACAGCGTCTCGTGAAATCCAAAATGGCTCATGACGATCAGGATCAGCGTGAATACGGCCATGAACCAGAAAATGGAGTGCCAGCCAAACCAGGTATACAGATGTCCGCCAAGGATCGGCGCGACCGCGGGGGCAAGGCCGAACCATAACGTCACCATCGACATCAATTTCTGCGCCTCGGTATCGTCGAATAAATCGCGGATCATGGCGCGACCCACCACCATGCCCGCGCCGACAGAACCACCTTGCAGCGCGCGGAAGAAAATCAATTGCCCGATGCTTTGTGAAAGCGCGCAACCCACCGAAGCGACGGCGAAAATACTCAGCCCGACAAGAATGACTGGCTTCCTCCCGTAGCTATCCGAGAGTGCTCCGTGAAACAAAAACATGAATGCAAACGCGCCCAGATAAACAGACAGCGTCTGCTGCATCTCCAACGTTGTGGCGTGAAGGTCCTGCGCCATACCGCCGAATGCCGGCATGTAGGTATCCACCGCGAACGGTCCGATCGTCGCCAGCGCCGCCAGCAGCAAGGCAAGGAGCCAGCGCGGTGTTTGGTGATGCGCGTGATGTATCGTCATGCTAATTTGCCAAACTCCCCCACTGGCGCGGATTTCCGGGCAATAACATCCTGCGATCCGCTCCAGCGCTTGACTTTGGTAGAGACTTGCGGCTGCACAGCTATCCTTGTCCCTTATCCATTTTCCGATACTGGATTGCCTCGGCTATGTGCGTCGTCGCGATTTCATTCGCACCTGCCAAGTCAGCGATGGTGCGCGCCACCTTCAACACACGGTGATACGCGCGTGCCGACAAGCCCATGCGTTGTATCGCGTTCTTCAACAGCTCTTCACCGGCTTCGTTTGGTTTGCAATACACGTCGATTTCCTTGGGCGCCAGCTTGGCATTCGGCTTTCCCTGGCGTTCAAGTTGCGCGTCGTACGCCACATTTACGCGCTGACGAATTCGTTCGGTCGCTTCGCCTTTGCCGGCCTTAACCAATTCCAGATGCGGTAGCGCGGGGACTTCAATCTGGATATCGATGCGATCCAGCAGGGGACCGGAAATCTTGTTACGGTAACGCGCGACCTGATCCGGTGTGCATCGGCATTTGTTCATGTAGTGCCCAAGATAGCCGCAGGGGCATGGATTCATCGCCGCAATCAATTGAAACTCGGCGGGAAAATCCGCCTGCCTAGCCGCGCGCGAGATCGTGATGCGCCCCGATTCGAGCGGTTCGCGCAATACTTCGAGCACGCTGCGATCAAATTCCGGTAGTTCATCAAGAAACAATACGCCTTGATGCGCAAGCGAAATTTCGCCGGGCTTCGGATTGCTTCCGCCGCCGACCAGCGCCACCCCGCTTGCGGTATGGTGCGGCGAACGAAAATTGCGTCTCTTCCACTGCGAGACTTTGAAACCACCGCTGGCGAGACTCTGCACCGCTGCCGCTTCCAGCGCTTCCGCATCTGTCATTGCGGGAAGAATGCCGGCAAACCGGGAGGCGAGCATCGTCTTGCCGGTTCCCGGCGGGCCGATCATCAGTACGCTGTGCCGGCCGGCGGCAGCAATTTCGAGTGCGCGCTTGGCGTGCGCCTGACCCTTGACTTCCGCCATGTCCGGATAGTCGGCAGCGCTCGCGTCAATTGCAACGACCGGGACATACGTTTCAATTGTGCCGGTGCCCGCGAGATGGGCGCAGACTTGCAACAAGCTCGCAGCACCCAGCACGCATGCATCGGTGACGAGTGCCGCTTCGCTTGCTGACGCCACGGGCAAAATGAATGCGCGGCCATCACCGTGTGCTTTGAACGTCATGGCCAGCGCGCCGCGAATCGGACGAAGGTCGCCCGTCAGCGCTAGTTCGCCGGCAAATTCGTAAAGTTTCAATTTTTCGCCGGGTATCTGGCCGCTGGCGACCAAAATGCCAATGGCGATCGGCAAATCGAAGCGTCCGCTTTCCTTGGGCAAATCCGCTGGCGCCAGGTTGACGGTAATACGCCTCGCCGGAAATTCGAAGCGCGCATTCAGTAACGCTGCGCGCACTCTGTCCTTGCTTTCTTTGACCTCGGCCTCGGGTAGTCCAACGATTGTAAAGTTCGGCAATCCGTTGGCCAAATGCACTTCTACCGTGACCAGCGGTGCCTCCATGCCAGTGAGCGCACGGGAATAAAGAACCGCCAGGGACATCTACTCGCGCCGCTCTTGTTCTGCCTGCTGTCCCGCCTCAAAACGCGCGATTTTGGTTTCAAGCTCTTTCAATTTAACGCGGGCCCTTTCCAGCAAAGCCACTTGTACTTCGTATTCTTCGCGGGTCACCAAACCGTGCCTGGCAAGCTGCGAGATGAAATGTTGGCGCGCATTTTTTTCGAGTTCGCTCAGGCGCGAATTCTTGACCATTGAATCGAACTTGGCAGCAAATTGATTCAGCGCATCAAGCGCAGGGTTTAGTGCGTCTTTCTTGGAAAAGGGCTGGGTCACAGGGTTTTTGGGATTCGGCAACGCAAAACGCGTCTTGATCTCACATTCTAACCGAGCAACCCAAGCACAACCCCTGTACCCGTATGCGTCAATCTGGTGCGCCGCGCAAAAATTATGTGTGAATACAGTGCGCGCCGTTGTTGCGCCGCAACAACCGCGTGATAAATCAGTGACTTACTA
The DNA here is from genome assembly GCA_025362135.1 of Betaproteobacteria bacterium. Classification (GTDB taxonomy): domain Bacteria; phylum Pseudomonadota; class Gammaproteobacteria; order Burkholderiales; family Usitatibacteraceae; genus UKL13-2. The sequence goes on from JANYHZ010000053.1 coordinate 20,316, forward strand.
TCTGCCCGAGTCTGGCACGCAACCTGCTAATACAAAGCAGAAGCAACTTTCCGTCACTACTTCTGAGGTCTTGTTATGAGAAAATTCGCCCCGCGCCTTGTCCCCGCAACATTGGTGGGATTGTTATCTCTGCCCATTTCTGCAACGCATGTATTTGCCCAAGCGGCACCAACCGCTGCGCCCGCAGCTGCGCCAGCACCTGAAACACCCGAACATACCGTTGTGCCAAAGGTTTCCGTGTATTCCGAGTACGAATATCGGGGCATTTCACAAACTTCCGAAAAACCTGCATTGCAGCTAAATCTGGACTACACGCACGCAAGCGGCTTCTATTTGGGCGCGTTCGTTTCGAACATTAAATGGCTCAAGGACTACAAGGATTTGGGGCTAGTCAAGGATTCTTCACCGGTGGAAATCGACCTCTTCGGCGGCTACAAATTTGAAGTGGTCAAAGATGTAACGCTTGATGTCGGTTTCCTGCACTACGATTATCCAGGTGCCAAGGCGATTCCGAAATATCCCAAACCAAACACCAACGAAATCTACATTGGTGCCACATACAGCTTCTTCAACGTAAAGTATTCGTATTCGACGGGCGGCACGTTCGGCGTTCCCATCAGCAAAGGGTCCTCGTTTATCGAGCTCAATTATTCACAGGAAATCATACCGAAATTGACTGTCATGGCTCAGCTTGCGAAGCAGAAATACAAAGGCAGTTTCGAGGGTTTTAACAACGACAGGGAACTCACTTATACCGTCTACAAAGTCGGCGGCTCCTACGACCTTGGCGATGGCTGGACCGCTGGAGGTTACTACAAGGACACCGACGCAAAAGCAGTGAACTACACCGTCAAGGGCAGGGATTGGAGCAAAGGGCGGTTGGTGGCATTCGTGTCAAAGAGCTTCTAACTGCGCGTCTTCAAATGCAACAAGCGCGAATGTATTTTTCTGTTTAACGGGAGCAACTCATGAAACTGGTTACAGCAATCATCAAGCCCTTCAAGCTTGACGAAGTGCGCGAAGCCCTCTCCGCCATCGGCGTGCAGGGCATCACGGTCACGGAAGTCAAAGGCTTTGGGCGTCAAAAGGGTCACACAGAGCTCTATCGTGGTGCCGAATACGTTGTTGATTTTCTGCCGAAAGTAAAAATTGAGGCGGCCATCAAGGACGAATTGGTCGAGCAAGTCATCGAAGCCATCGAAAAATCCGCGAACACCGGCAAGATCGGCGACGGCAAGATCTTTGTCTTCAGCCTTGAGCAGGTCATTCGCATTCGCACCGGTGAGACCGGCGCGGACGCAATCTAAGCCCGGGAGCCCAAGAAAATGAAACGACTATTTATCTCACTCGCGCTCCTGAGCAGCCTGCTATTGACAGGCATCGTACAGGCTCAGGACAAGAAAGTTACGCCCCCACCTGCGACCGCAGCAACGCCTGCGACCACACCCGTCTCGGTACCGCCGGCGACAACTGCATCGACTTCCGCCGCGGCGGCTGCCACACCCGCCGCCGCGCCTGCACCACCTGTTCCGAACAAAGGTGACGTAGCGTGGATGCTCGTGTCGACGGCACTGGTACTGCTGATGAGCGTTCCCGCGCTGGCGCTGTTCTACGGCGGCCTGGTACGCTCGAAGAACATGCTGTCGGTATTGATGCAGGTGTTCGTCACGTTCGCGCTAATATCCGTGCTCTGGGTCGTCTATGGCTACAGTTTTGCATTCACCGAGGGTAACGCGTTTTTCGGTGGGACTGATCGCCTTTTCTTCAAGGGTATCGCCGATCTGGCTAAAGGTGAATTTGCCACCGCCGCAACCTTCAGCAAGGGCGTGGTCATTCCGGAAATGTTGTTCGCAGCGTTCCAGTGCACGTTCGCCGCCATCACCTGCTGTCTAATTCTGGGTTCAGTGGCGGAGCGCATGAAGTTTTCGGCAGTATTGTTATTCATGGTGCTCTGGTTCACGTTTGCGTACCTGCCGATGGCGCACATGGTGTGGTTCTGGATGGGCCCGGACGCCTATACCGATCCGAAGCTGGTTGATGGCCTGAATGCCAAGGCCGGACTTCTCTGGCAGTGGGGCGCGCTCGACTTCGCTGGTGGTACGGTGGTACACATCAATGCCGGCGTTGCAGGCTTGGTCGCCGCCTATTTCCTCGGAAAGCGTATCGGTTTTGGAAAGGAAGCGCTAACGCCGCACAGTCTTACGATGACCATGATCGGTGCGTCGCTGCTATGGTTCGGCTGGTTCGGATTCAATGCAGGTTCCGCACTTGAGGCCGGCAACTCTGCCGTACTCGCCTTCATGAACACCTTCCTGGCGACGGCCTGTGCCGTATTGTCCTGGACGTTCGCGGAGTGGCTATTCAAAGGTAAACCCTCCATGCTCGGTGCCGCCTCAGGTGCAGTGGCGGGATTGGTGGCGATTACTCCTGCGGCGGGTAACGTCGGCATCCCCGGCGCTTTCGTCATTGGCACCGCAGCAGGCGTGGTTTGCCTGTGGGGCGTAACGGGCCTCAAGCGCATGCTGAAAGCCGATGATTCGCTCGACGTGTTCGGCGTACATGCCGTCGGCGGTATTCTCGGTGCCCTGCTCACTGGCGTATTCGTGTCCCCTGAGCTGGGCGGCCCTGGCTTTGTGACCGACTGGGTCAAAGCGACGTCCGGTTTCACTTCAATTGGCGAACAACTCCTGATTCAGGCCAAAGCGGTCGGTGTCGCGGTGGTCTGGTCTGGTGTGGTCGCGGCAGTGTCGCTGTTCATCGTGAAAATGGTGATCGGTCTGCGTGTTCCGGAAGACGAGGAACGCGAAGGTCTTGATATCACCTCGCATGGCGAGACGGCTTACAACTAGGCATCGCCGTTTAGACCTCGCTTTGATTGATTGGGGGCACCTTCGGGTGCCCCTTTTCATTAGCACCACGAAACTGCACAACCTACCGTTGAAATACGCTATCGGGCCCGCATCTTCGAGTCAGAACTTGCTTTGCCCAACAATGCGGTCAAGGCTATACTGGCAGGCCAACCATCAAAGACATTTATTGTCATGAATCAACGAGATCGACATTTGCCCATCACGTCGCATATTCCAGCCGAGATTGCTGACGTACAGGGCATGGTCGACACCCGCGAAATCGCCATTGATCGCGTGGGCATCAAAGCGTTACGACATCCAATTCGCGTTGTCGGCAGCGGCGGCGAGATCAAACACAGCGTGGCGACCTTTGATATGACAGTGCGTCTGGCGCACGACGTCAAAGGCACACATATGTCGCGCTTCGTGGAAGTTCTCGAGAGCAATCAGGAAGCATTTTCAGCAAATACTTTTGGCGCGCTGCTGAAGCGCATGGTGCAACGGCTCGATGTCACCGAAGGGCGTATCCAGGTCGCCTTCCCTTATTTCATCGAAAAATCGGCACCAATTTCCGGCGTGAAGTCATTGCTCGATGTCGAGGTACTGTTGACCGGGGAGATCAAGGGGGACGCTACCATCATCATCACCAGAGTAACGGTGCCGGTCACCAGTCTTTGCCCATGCTCGAAGGAAATTTCCGCCTACGGCGCGCACAATCAGCGTTCGCACATCAGTATTACGGTGCGCACCGCCGCCGCCATGACCATTGAGGACGTGGTGCGGATCGCGGAGGATCAGGCATCTGCGGAGCTATATGGCATCCTCAAGCGTCCCGATGAAAAATTCGTTACCGAACGCGCATACGACAACCCGAAATTTGTTGAAGATCTGGTGCGCGACGTCGCCGCAGCCCTGAATGCCGACGAACGCGTGGAGGCGTACGTGGTCGAGTCTGAGAATTTCGAATCGATCCACAATCACTCGGCCTACGCCGTGATCGAGCGCGACAAACGAAGCAACAAATAAGCCGGTCGATCCACGCTACTTCACACTAGCTGACCCTCCCGGCAAAAATATTTCCAGTAAGTCATTCAGGAATAACTGGCCTTTCTCGGTTGGCTGAACCTGTTTGATATCGCGCACAATCAAGCCGCGCTTCTCCGCTTCATCAAGCTGGCGGCTGATGGCGGTAATTGGTAAACCAGTGCGCTCTGTAAATAGCGAAACCGCAAATCCGCTTGTCAGCCTGAGTGCATTCAGCATGAATTCAAACGGCAACTCAGCCTGCGGAACCGTCTTCTCTTCTTGGATGGCAGTGCCGACGACGGCGTTGTCCATAAACGCGGAAGGCTGTTTGTATCGGGTCTCGCGGGTGACGCGGTTCGGGTACGAGATTTTTCCATGCGCGCCTGCGCCGATTCCGAGATAGTCGCCAAAGCGCCAGTAATTAAGGTTGTGGCGGCATTCCGCGCCTGGTCGTGCGTAGGCTGACGTCTCGTAATGCGCATAGCCCGCGCGCCCTAGCTTTTCGGCAATCATTTCCTGCATATCAGCGGCCACCTCGTCGTCCGGCAACTTCGGCGGGAAGCGATGGAACAATGTATTTGGTTCCAGCGTGAGGTGATAAATGGATAAATGACCGGTGTCAAATGAAAGTGCTGTAGCGATATCCTGCTCACACTCTTCCAGCGTTTGCCTTGTGTCTGTGCCAGGCAGGGCGAACATGATGTCGAGATTGATATTGTCAAAATTGGCTTGCGCAATGTCGATTGCTCGCGCGGCTTCACCGCTTGTGTGGATGCGTCCCAGCGCCTTCAGATGTGCGTCGTTAAAACTCTGGATGCCGATGGACAAGCGATTTATGCCGGCGTCGCGAAAACCGCGAAATTTCTCTGCCTCAAAGGTGCCGGGATTCGCTTCGAGCGTAATTTCCGCCTCGACATCGAGTGTGACTCGGGCGCGTACCGCAGCGAGAATTTCGTCGATAGCGCGCGCTGAAAAAAGGCTTGGCGTACCGCCGCCAAAGAAGACTGAGTAAACACGCCGGCCCCATATTTTTGGCAGCGAATGATCCAGATCCGAAATGAGCGCATCGACGTAGCGGCGCTCGGGCACTTCCCCGTCAGCCTGGTGACTGTTGAAATCGCAATAAGGGCATTTGCGCACACACCACGGGATATGAATGTAGAGCGAAACCGGTGGGAGAGCGGACATCAGCGATCCACCCCCGGTAATGTGCCCAAATCCCAGCATTGGCGCGGTATTCGGCACAATTAGCCTTCACGAGACTGCATGCTGCGCAGCTTTTCGGTAAGCAGATGTATCGCTTTGCCACGATGGCTGATCCGGTTTTTGATCTCGGCGGATAGCTCGGCTGCGGTACATCCGTGTTCTGGGAGCAGAAAGTAAGGGTCGTAGCCAAACCCTCCTTCGCCGCGCGGCGCGGCAATAATTTCACCATGCCATTCCCCGGTAGCGATAAGCGGGTGCGGGTCAGCCGCGTGGGTCACAAAGACCAGTGCACAATAATAAAACGCACGATGATCCGCATGCACTTTCAACGCTGCGATGAGCTTTTCATTGTTTCTGGCGTCGTTGCCCGGCTCCCCCGCATAACGCGCCGAACGTACACCGGGGGCACCGCCCAACGCGATTGCGCAAATGCCAGAATCATCGGCCAACGCGGGCAGGCCCGTTACCCGCGACGCATGGCGTGCCTTAACGAGCGCGTTTTCGACAAAGGTGATGTGCGGCTCCTCGGCTTCACGGACACCGAGAGCCGCCTGAGGAATCGCCTCAAAATCAAATGGGTCAAGCAAGACTGCGAATTCACGCAATTTTCCAGCGTTGCCAGATGCAATGACGACTCTTTTCATGTCGCTATTATCTCGCCATCCTCGGATCCGGCGCGACAATGTGCTTTCTTGTCTCGCCGCATTTCCCACCTTCTCGCCGAGGAGAGGGGCGCCGTGAGGGGAACCGGCTTGGGTGAAAAGTGCGGTTGCGGTAAAATCAAGGTCGCTCGAACGCAATTTTCACCCGATCCCACTTCCGCCACCACTCGCAGGAAAGAAAAAATGACCATCCGCGTCGCCATCAATGGCTACGGTCGCATCGGCCGCAACGTTCTCCGTGCCCACTATGAGGGCCACAAAAAACACGACATTCAGATCGTTGCCATAAACGATCTTGGCCCGGTCGATACCAACGCCCATCTGACCCGCTATGACACGGCGCACGGCAAGTTTCCCGGCACTGTCACAGTTGAAGGCGACACTTTGGTTGTCGCCAATGGTGGCGCAGGAGACAAGATCAAAGTGTTCGCACAACGCGACCCGGCGCAATTGCCGTGGGGTGAACTGAACGTGGATGTGGTGCTCGAATGTACCGGACTTTTCACAACCAAGGAAAAAGCGTCGGCGCATTTGAAGGGCGGTGCCAAGAAAGTCATCATCTCTGCCCCCGGTGGCAAGGATGTCGATGCGACCATCGTTTACGGCGTAAACCACAGTGTTCTCACGCATTCGATGACGGTGGTTTCCAATGCCTCCTGCACCACCAACTGCCTCGCGCCGCTGGTAAAACCTTTACACGACAAGATCGGCGTCGTGAATGGCCTCATGACGACGGTGCATTCATACACCAATGATCAAGTGCTTACAGATGTAATGCACGAAGATCTGCGCCGTGCACGTTCGGCCCCGATGAGTATGATCCCAACTAAGACAGGCGCGGCCGCAGCCGTTGGTCTGGTGCTGCCGGAGCTTAACGGCAAGCTGGATGGCTTTGCCATTCGTGTGCCGACAATTAATGTTTCCATTGTCGATTTGTCGTTCATCGCCGCGCGCGACACCACGGTCGATGAAGTGAACGCAATCATGAAGTCGGCTTCGGAAACGCCCGCAATGAAAGGCATTCTGGCTTACAACACCGGGCAGCTCGTCTCGGTGGACTTCAATCACGATGCGCACTCCTCCACATTCGATTCGACGCTGACAAAGGTCTCCGGCCGCCTCGTCAAGGTGACGAGTTGGTACGACAATGAATGGGGATTCAGTAACCGGATGCTCGATACCACTGTGGCGCTTATGGCGGCAAAATAGTCGGCAACCATTCCACGCCAACGTCCACCAGCCGAACATGTCCGCGTCCTGGCTCTGCCTCATCATCGCCGGTTGTTTCGAAGTCGCTTGGGCGCTTGGCATCAAGTACACCGATGGCTTCAGCAGGCCTGTGCCGTCGGTGATGACGGTGGGCGCAATGATTGTCAGCGTGTGGCTGCTGGCTATCGCGCTCAAATCCATCCCGGTCGGTACCGGCTATGCAGTATGGGTGGGGATCGGCGCAGTCGGTGCGGCAATCGGTGGCGTGATCTTGTTCGGCGAATCGAGATCCCTGCCGCGCATCGCTTGCATTTTGTTAATCGTTGCAGGCGTAGTGGGACTCAAATTGTTTTCAGAACCCGACGCCGCATGAAAGTGCGCTTGTGAGCAATCCATTTACAACACACCCGCACAGCGTGAATGAAACGTACTGGCAGCACTTCGCGTTCGCGCTTCGATTCGGATACAAAATGACCTTAGGGGGGCTTGCAGCCGTTTTGCATGCATTTTTTCCGTTTCTCTTTGTCACGACGGCAAGCAAGCTTTATGATGAGTTGCAGCTTATGCGGCAAAATTCACCTGGCAGGAAGAAAAGCTCTGAAATTGTCGCCGCCGGGAAACCACCAAGCAACGCTTTGCGCTGATGGGAGAGCACATGAAATATATCGTAACCTTGGCCACGCTGTTACTGGCTGCAACAGTTTTCGGCTGCAAGGACACAAGCGCCCCGAAGGAAGGGATGCCCGTAGAGAGTGCATCCGAGGCGCGACGCAATGATGACCGGGCAATTGCAGAGCGATTGGCACAACAGAAGGCTGCGCTCGACGAGGCATATGCGCGACAACGCGAGAACGAAGAACGGCAGCGAAGGGTCGACGCGTTGCGAGCTATCACGGCACGCTGGGACGAAGGCTTGAGTGAAGTAGGTCGCACGCCGCGCAATGAAATCGGCTCATCAATCAAAAAACTTCAGGCGATCAAAGCTGAGATAGAAACGGCAGAGGCCGACGATTGCACTTCCAAAGCGCGTGTAACGCTTCTCTCTGCAATGGCGACTGCATTAGATGCCTTGGGCATGTTTCAGAAAGAGACCGGAAGCACTATCAGCGAAGCGACCAACCAAAAACTCCAGCAAGGCGTCGATACGCTGGTGAATGCCAAGCGGGAAATGGATGCGTGCAGACCCAAGTAGTACCTCGATAATCCCTGGTTTCGTGACAGCGCGGCGATGACATTTATACGGCTTACCGATCTCGACCTGAAAAATCAGCGCGTCTTCATCCGCGCTGACTTGAACGTCCCGCAGGACGACGCAGGAAACATTACCGACGACACGCGCATCCGTGCCTCAATTCCCGCGATGCGACTTTCGCTTGATCGCGGCGCATCCGTCATGGTGACTTCGCATCTGGGCCGACCGACAGAGGGCGAAATCAAACCTGAGGATTCGCTGGCACCCGTCGCAACACGGATCAGCGAGTTGATGGGATTCGAGGTGCCACTGCAAACGAATTGGGTCGAAGGTATTTCGCTTGCGCCGGGCAAGCTGGTGCTGCTCGAAAATTGCCGTGGCAACAAGGGCGAGAAAAAGAACGACGATGATCTCGCCAGGAAAATGGCTGCTTTGTGCGATGTGTATGTGAACGACGCGTTCGGCACCGCGCACCGCGCGGAAGCCACCACACATGGCATGGCCAAATACGCGCCTATCGCCTGCGCCGGACCACTTCTGGCTGCCGAGCTCGACGCGCTTGGCGCAGCACTCAAAACGCCAAAACGTCCCATGGTCGCCATTGTCGCCGGATCGAAGGTCTCTACTAAATTGACTATCCTCAAATCGCTTGCGGGAAAAGTCGATCAATTGGTCGTTGGCGGCGGCATCGCAAATACTTTTCTGCTGGCGATGGGTTTGCCGATTGGAAAATCTTTGGCGGAACCGGGCTTGATCAATGAGGCAAAGGCAATCATAGCGATGATGGCAGCGCGCGGTGCTGCGGTGCCGATTCCGGTCGATGTGGTGTGTGGGAAAGAGTTTTCTGCGACTACGCTTGCGGTCACAAAACGCGCTGAAGATGTTGACATTGACGACATGATTTTCGATATCGGTCCGCAAACGGCGGAAACGTTAGCCGACATCATGAAGAACGCCGGAACAATCGTATGGAACGGCCCACTTGGCGTGTTTGAATTCGATCAGTTTGGTCACGGCACCGAAACCGTCGCCCGCGCCATCGCGGATTCAAGCGCGTTTTCCATCGCCGGTGGTGGTGACACGCTGGCGGCCATCGCAAAATATGGGGTCAGCGATAAGGTGTCGTATATCTCTACTGGTGGCGGGGCGTTCCTGGAATTTCTCGAGGGAAAGGTTTTGCCGGCTGTCGAAATTCTGGAGCAGCGCGCTGTTCATTAGCCACATTTCTCGTTGGTGCTCACAACGCGGTCTCCCCACATACCCCCGGGGACCACGCAAAAAAGGAAATCCGTCATGCCACGTGCTACCAAAATTGTTGCCACCCTCGGCCCTGCATCGTCCTCGCCCGAGGTATTGGAGCGCCTCATCAAAGCAGGCGTGGACGTGGTGCGAATGAATTTTTCCCACGGCAAAGCGGAAGATCACATCGCCCGTGCCAATCTGGTTCGCGAACTTGCGAAGAAGGCCAGCCGTACCGTTGGTATCCTCGCAGATCTGCAGGGGCCAAAAATCAGGGTCGGCAAGTTCAAGGACAACAAAGTCACGCTGAGAACGGGCGATACCTTCGTGCTCGATGCGGACTGCGCACTGGGCGATGAAAAACAGGTGGGCATCGACTACAAAGAGCTCGCGCGCGACGTTAAGCCGAAAGACGTATTGCTGCTCAACGACGGCCTGATCGTCTTCGAAGTGTTGTCGGTACGTGGTAACCGCATTGAATGCAAGGTGCAAGTCGGCGGCGTGCTGTCGAACAACAAGGGCATCAACAGGAAGGGCGGTGGCCTGACCGCGCCACCGCTGACATCCAAGGACATGGAGGACATCAAGACCGCAGTTGCAATTGGTGCTGACTTTCTGGCCGTGTCGTTTCCGAAGAGTGGCGCAGACATGTATATGGCTCGCGAACTCATGCGTGCCGCCGGTGGCCACGCACTGTTGATCGCCAAGATCGAGCGCTCCGAGGCGGTCACTGCAGACGCGCTCACCGACATCATGAAAGCCTGTGACGGCATCATGGTTGCGCGTGGCGACCTTGCGGTGGAGGTGGGCGACGCGGCGGTGCCCGCGCTGCAAAAACGCATGATCCGCATGGCCCGCGAGATGAACAAGCTCACCATCACCGCCACGCAGATGATGGAATCCATGGTCACTTCGCCAATTCCAACGCGCGCAGAAGTATCCGACGTCGCCAACGCGGTACTTGACGGCACAGATGCCGTGATGCTCTCCGCAGAATCAGCCTCGGGCTCTTATCCGGTCGAAGCGGTCGAGGCGATGGCGCGGGTTTGCAAAGAGGCAGAAAAGAGTGCAGAAAGTAAACTCGACCGCGAGTTTCTGGACCGCGTATTCACCCGGGTGGATCAGTCGATTGCGATGGCCGCCCTTTTCACGGCGCACCACCTGAAGGTGAAATGCATCGCCGCGCTCACGCAGTCGGGCTCGACCGCGCTGTGGATGTCACGTCTCAATTCGGGCGTGCCGATTTATGCGCTGACACCGGAGGACGGCACGCTCACGAAAACAGCTTTGATGCGAGACGTGCGCCCCTTCACGCTGGCCTATGAAGGGCACGACCGCGAGAAGTTGATGAGCGCCGCAGAGCAGGTATTGCTCGACAACGGCGTTGCGCAGCTGGGGGATATTGTGGTCATCACGATGGGCGAGCCGATTGGGCAATCGGGTGGGACGAATACCATGAAGATCGTGAAGTTAGGCGAGCATCGGCCGGCTTGATTGGTCGGTGAATCCCTGGCGAAAGACAGTCAAGAGCATTTGAAACATGCAAACACTATAGCTGGCGGGCCTCGCGGGGTACTATTGCCCGGAAACACCCGCCCATACTCGTGTTTGGCAATTTAACGCTGGCAACCGATGTCCGGAGCCGGCCAGCGCGGTAAAATCAGACCTAACCAAAAAACTCGCCGTCCTCGCGGCAAGTGTCACCCCTCCAGGAGAGATTCATGCCACTCGTATCCATGCGCCAACTGCTCGATCACGCCGCCGAGAATGCGTACGGCCTGCCCGCTTTCAATGTCAATAATCTCGAGCAGGTGCAGGCAATCATGGAGGCGGCCGCCGAGACTGATAGCCCGGTCATCATGCAGGCATCGGCTGGCGCGCGCAAATATGCAGGTGAGACATTTCTGAAGTATTTGATTCAGGCCGCCGTCGATACCTACCCACATATTCCGATCGTGATGCATCAGGATCACGGCCAGTCGCCGGCAGTTTGCGATTCCGCCATGAAGCTCGGCTTTTCCAGTGTGATGATGGATGGCTCACTCGAGGCAGACGGCAAGACCGTCGCCAGCTACGAATACAACGTCGATGTGACCCGGAAGGTAGTCAATATGGCCCATGCCATTGGCGTATCGGTAGAAGGCGAACTTGGCTGCCTGGGCTCACTGGAAACGATGAAGGGCGACAAGGAAGATGGCCACGGCGCGGAAGGTACGATGACCCGCGAACAATTGTTGACTGACCCGGATCAGGCGACCGACTTCATCAAGCTCACGGGCGCGGATGCGTTGGCGATTGCTATCGGTACGTCGCATGGTGCCTACAAATTCACCCGCAAACCCACCGGCGATATTCTCGCGATTGATCGCATCAAGGCCATTCACGCACGCATTCCGAACACGCATCTGGTGATGCATGGTTCGTCTTCCGTGCCGCAGGATTTGCTCACGATCATCCGTGACAACGGCGGGGAAATGAAGGAAACGTATGGCGTACCGGTGGAAGAAATTCAGGAAGGCATCAAGCACGGTGTGCGCAAAATCAATATCGATACCGATATCCGGCTGGCGATGACGGCGGCGGTGCGCAAGTTCATGAACGAAAATAAATCGCACTTTGACCCGCGCGACTTTCTGAAACCGGCGCGCGCGGCGGCGAAGGAAATCTGCAGGCAGCGATATCAGGAGTTCGGCTGTGCGGGCCAGGGTTCAAAGATCAAGCCGGTCACGCTTTCAGTGATGGCAACCAAGTACGCGAAGGGTGAGTTGAAGCAGGTTGTGAATTGAGGCTTTCCGACCAGTCCACAACCGCGTATTCTTTGCTTCATGGCTACTGAACCACTATTGCCTTTTGAGGTACTCTCAAGCGTCGCTTATCTTGCGCAGTTCGCGTCAATTCGGGAAACGCCGGAGTGTTACACGCACGGTGCGAAGGTGTCGAGTCCCACGGCAGGTCAGATTGACGTGTTCGTAAAATACTACGTCGAAGGCAACCGAACTACTAGAGGACTCGTAAACGAGGCGATCGGTCATTTGCTTGCCAGAGCTTGTGGTCTCCCTGTGGCTCCTAACGCATTCGTCATTGATGTCTCAGGCCAAAGACTCCTTGAAGCGCACCCTACACTACGCAGTTCGATAAACGCTGCCAACTCCTATCCATGCTGGGCGACATCGGCTGTTGAGGGTGCATTGGCAAATCCGCACCATGCGCTGGTCATAGATACGCTGCGGAAGTGGAACTTGTTGCCCAAGATGCTCGCATTCGATGATTGGGTGGCCAATTCGGATCGTACGGCTGGGAACATCATCTGTACCGGTAAACAGAAACTCACACTCATCGATCACGGGCATATCGGCGGAAGCCTGTTTTGGATGCCCGATATGCTACCCACAGAAGGGAGTTTTTCGAGCCCAGTTCTTCCCGAGATCTGGCCAAAGTCTATACCGAGAACAATTGCTAGCCAGATGGTAGAGAGCGCGGCTGAGCATGCTCGGGTGTTTGGCGCAATGAATGCTAGGGTCAGATCTATTCTCGACTTCCTATGCGAAGATCGATTAAGCAGGAATGCGTTTGAAGAATTTTTGGGGAAACGTGCAAATGGCAGCTATGAGCGAATCAAGAAAACTCACGGGGTATTGATATGAGTATGGTCCGAGACAGAATTCGAAGACTTGCTGGCTCCGAACCTGCGGCCCTTGTTCAAGGGCACTGGTTTTCAATCCAGTATCGACCGAGCCTGATTGCAGGTGAGGTCATAAATATTGGCGTTGCGTTTGTTGATGCCGCTTCAAAAAACGCCTGTTTAAAATTGCTCGATGAGCTTGACAGAATTGGAGTGATGTTTGGTGAACGTATGGAAAATGAAATTCGGTTCGCACTTCGTTCTGTGGAAGCGAGCATGGATAAAAGTCGATTCGAACCGCCGAGCGAGAACATTAGTTTTACCGAACCTCGATTTGCCAGCGGAAAATCGGTTGATGAAGTACTTGGCCAACTGTTTACATCGACAGTGCGACTACTTTCATTCGCCCGACAAACTTCGTCAGCGCACAGGGTACACGGTGGCAATGAGAAAGTACGGAAGCAGGTGTTCGACTCAATTCGATTACAAGCTGGTGTGAACGCGGAACGGATTCTTGCGGAAAGTCCGCTTTGGGTTACTACAGAGCATGGACGTGAGCATACTTTGGATATTCCACTTCGAGGCGCGCAACACTTGGGTAGCGTTGTTTCGGCGGCATACGCGTCCCGCAGTACCTTGGAAAATTACCTATTGCGAGCATCAATTGATCTTGAAACTGCGTCACGTATTTTTCACCAAGACAAGCTGGGGCTTTTTGTATTGCGCCCGACTGCGGATGACCCAGTGTTGGGCGGCAGAAAACTAGTCGAGATCGATAACGTAATTGATATGTTGGCGTGGAAACTCCATAAACAGGGCTTCACAATTGGAGTTGAAGATGATGTGCAGAGACTTGCTGGGGAAGTGCTGGAGTGGTGTCAGGTGGCTCGTTGACATCGGCATTGCAGTACCAGATGCTGAGTCTCACGCGCTGTCGAAACTGCGATTTCGATCTGGGCATCCAGCCCGGTCGCTATTGCTCGAATTGCGGGCAGGAAACTGCGCCGCATGTGCCAACGGCTGGTGAATTCCTACATGAGTTTGTCGGGCACTACGTCGCGCTGGAAGGCCGGCTGGCGAAAACACTGTGGCTGTTGTTTGTTAAGCCGGGGCTGCTAACAAAAGAGTACTTCGCCGGAAAAAGGCGGCGCTACGTATTGCCGTTGCGACTCTATCTCACCGCCAGCATTGTTTTCTTCCTGCTGGTGAAGGTGCTGGGTGTCGGCAATCTGGTCAAAGTCCAGGAAACACCGGACAAGAATGCCCAGGAAGCGATCAGCCAGGCTCAGACTGAATTGACCAAGGCAGGTATTGCCGTGCCCGATGGCAACAAGGTCAGCGTCAAGGACCTGAACAAGGCAGCCACCGATATAATTAGTTGCGATGTGGGCTCGGCCGCCTGCGAGAAGGTCAAAGCCTATCTCGACCAGAAATACGCCAACCGTACCGCACGCGAAATGGGGCATGAGGTGAAGGATCGTGCCATCGCCTGGTCGCCTTATGCGATGTTCCTTTTCGTGCCGGTGTTCGCGCTATTGACCCAATTGCTCTATCGAAGCCGAAAACTCTATTACGGCGAGCATCTGGTCTACGCCTTTCATATTCACGCCTTCACCTTTTTCCTGCTGCTATCTATGGCCTTTATGCCGGAGGGCGTCTCGCCGCTGATTGCGCTTTACGGCACGATTTACTATTTCATGGCCATGCGCCGCGTGTTCGCGGGCCGCTGGTGGCCCACCTTGCTGCGCTATGGCGTGATCGCAACGGTGTATCCCTTGCTGCTTATGGTTGCCATGCTCTTTGTCTTTGCCTTCGCAGTTTTTTTCTAAGCGTTATCGCGATCCTTACTTTCAAGCCATGTACGAACCCTCCATCAAGTCGCTTCCTCTCATTGCGCGCGGCAAGGTGCGCGATATTTACGCCGTCGGCGATGACAAGCTCTTGCTGGTTACCAGCGATCGCCTGTCCGCCTACGATGTTATTCTGCCCACCCCGATTCCCGGGAAAGGTGAAATCCTCGTCGGGCTGGCCAACTTCTGGTTCGAGAAATTGAAACACATTGTGCCGAACCAGTTGACCGGTATCGATCCTGAATCTGTCGTTGCACCGATGGAACGCGATCAAGTCCGCGGTCGCGCGATTGTTGTCAACAAATACAAAGTGCTGCCGATCGAGGCGGTGGTGCGCGGCTATCTCGAAGGTTCTGGCTGGAACGAGTACCAGGAATCTCAATCGGTATGCGGCGTGAAACTGCCG
>JANYHZ010000073.1 GCA_025362135.1 Betaproteobacteria bacterium
CAATTGGTCCGGCGTGCGGATGACGTAGCTGGTCATGGTGGATTGTCCTCAAGTGCCATGTCACGCATCATAGTATGTATTTCTGGAATACGCAATATGAGTTGTATTTATGATTTACGCATCATGGACTGTAAACCAAAGCCGAGCCCGAATTCCTGATTTGCTGGGTGGGAAGTCTTATGGGCGAATTGAAACTCAAGAACTGATGCGGCGTTCGGGGCGAAAGTGGCTGGGAAATGGCTTCATGCCTTGAGTTTGGCGTTGTTACGCTGGGAAACCTCAGAGCCTGGCCCGTTTGATTCTGCCCGCTGGCCCTTTATTCTCAACCTCAGAAATGGATTTCTACTGATCCGCCTTTAAAGGGTGTGAAATTTTATTCCTTCTTCTTGGGGGAGAGGATGAGGGTTGAGCCGTAACTCGAAACCCTCGCTTGCGCGTGCAAAGCCCAAGTCGGCGCTCGCGCCGGTCACGATTGCAATGCGTCCCGTTTGTACCGGGGCTTGTTCAAGGTTCCATGTCATGCGAATGCGCTCCCTAAAAAATCGCGTGGTTTTAAAAATTCAGCGGTAACTCCACAACGCGTGTAGATTACTGAGGTCTATTGCGCGCTGGTTTATGTAACTTTTTTAAAACAACGAGGAGAAGGAACATGCGCTTATCAAAATCCTGTCTTGCAGTGGGTACCTTTCTGACTGCCTTGAATACTGCGACAGCCACGCCGTTACCAATCGCCACGCCGGAAAAGGTAGGGTTTTCAAAAGAAGGGCTGGCGCGCATCGATCAGTTTTTTGCACGAGAAATCGCGGCTGATCGTGTGCCCGGTGCCGTGATTGCCATTGCGCGTGACGGCAAGCTCGTGCATTACAAAGCCTACGGCTTGCTGAACAAATCGACTGGGGAGCCTATGCCGCTCGACGCGATCTTCAATCTCGCGTCGATGACCAAAGTAATGGCCGCGGTCGCGGGGCTGACCTTGAACGAAGAAGGCCGGCTACCGCTGAAATCAAAACTTAGCGAATATATGCCTGCCTTTGCCAAGATGAACGTCGGCGTGGTCGCCAATGGCGAGATCAAGCTCGAACCGGCCAATCCGATTTATATCCACGATCTCTACCGGCATACTTCGGGTATCACCTATGGTGGGCGTGGCGATTCGCTGGTGCACAAACTCTACCCGGCAGCGTCCTCAGTCGCCGCCGCGCAATTCACCTCGGACGAATTCATCACCAAGCTCAGTGCGACGCCGTTGCTTTATCAACCCGGCACGGTTTGGGATTACGGTTTGTCGACAGATGTGCTTGGGCTGGTCATCGAAAAGATTACCGGCAAGCGCCTTGGTGAGTATATGAAGTCGTCGATTTGGGACAAGGTTGGCATGCCAGACACTACTTTTAGCGTGCCTGCCGACAAGCGAAAGCGTCTTGCGCGTCCGCTGCCAAAGGACCCGATCTCGGGCCGCGACCAGAATATTCCGATCATAGACATGCCGATTAAATTTGATTGCGCTGGTGCATGCGCATTCAGCACAGTCGGTGACTATTTGCGCTTCGGGCAAATGCTTCTTAACGGTGGCATCATCGACGGCAAGCGCGTCCTCAGCCCGAAGACGGTGCGGGCAATGACCAGCGATCATCTGGGCGCCAATATCAAGAATAACGTCGCCGGCGTTGAGCCGCAGCGCGATGGCTACGGCTTTGGCCTTGCTGTGGCAGTGCGCCTCCACGATGGAATTGCCGCCACGCCCGGCACTGCAGGCGATTACACGTGGAACGGGGCCTACGGCACCGCTTTCTGGGCGGACCCGAAAGAACGGTTGGTCGTGGTTTACGGCACGGTCGCACCCGGTGAAATCCGCAAGTATTACCGCGAGCAGGTCGGTGCGCTGGTGTACGGTGCGATGCAGGATTTACCGAAAGCATCGAAGTAGGGCGCAATTGATCGGCAGCGTTCGGCAGTGCTCGGTGTCCAGCAGAATTCCGTTATTAAATTCTAAGGGGGCAGCGTGATTTGTTTTAACGACCGCTAAAAAGAATCACGCTGCCCGCATAAATTTGTGACGGATTGAACTATGACGTTTGACGTTATATAACGATATCCGTTATAGTTTGTAATGATTCGGAATTTCGCCGACAAGGAAACCGAGAGAATCTGGCAGGGCAGCGTGTCGCGACGACTTCCGCACGATATTCAGACTGTTGCCCGGCGAAAGCTGAGGATGCTGAACAATGCCAGGCAGCTTGAGGATATGCGCATTCCACCGGCTAACCGGTTGGAAGCGCTGAAAGGTGATCGGCGCGGCCAGCACAGCATTCGGATTAACGATCAATGGCGAATCTGCTTTCGCTGGCACAACGGCGATGCATCGCAAGTCGAAATTGTCGATTACCACTGAGACCCATCATGAAAAAGAAGACTCTCCCGAATATTCATCCCGGCGAAATTCTCCAGGAAGAATTCCTCCTGCCGATGAACATCAGCCAAAATGCACTTGCGCGTGCGGCGGGCGTGCCACCGCGTCGTATCAACGAAATCGTGCTGGGCAAGCGCGGCGTTACAGCGGATACGGCGTTAAGGCTGGCGAAGGTATTTGGAACCAGCGAAGGGTTTTGGCAGGGTCTACAGGCCGATTACGACCTGGAAGAATCGCGTAATGCCCTCGGAACCGATCTGGATCGAATTGAACGGCTGGCGGCATGATCTTGATGGGGAAATCGACCGCGGCCTCTTTTGTTCCCTGCGCGCGCATTTAGTCACTTACGGAAGGACGTCATGAAAAAAGCAAACAAACGGGTGCGATTTTTCCTGGTCACGCTTCTGGTCACCCTGGGAACTGCATCCTCGCATGCCCAGGAGACAAAACAGGTCTCCGCCACAACGCCCGCGGCCAGTGAGTCGAGTATCGCGAACGATCCGGATGTTCTGGCGGCGATACGCCTTTTCTCGGCCTGGATGGATGGCCAGCTTTTGTACAAGAGTCTGCCCGGCGTCGCCGTCGGCGTGGTGAGTGATCAACAACTTGTGTGGTCGAAAGGCTTTGGTTATGCAGACGTGAAGGCCAAGGTTCTGATGACGCCGTCCACCAAGTTTCGCATCGCCTCGCACAGCAAGCTCTTCAATGCGGTGGCAATCATGCAGCTTCGCGAGGAGGGCAAGCTGCGGCTGGACGATCCGGTCTCCAAATATTTGCCGTGGTTTAAGCCGCGGCCCGCCGGCGACGATGACGGCACGATCACCATCGAACAACTGATCTCGCACACTTCCGGCCTGCAACGCGAGGCGGGTGACCACTGGACCTCGTACAACTTTCCCACGCGCGAGGAATTGAAGGCGCTCTTCGCGGACCGTAAGGCGGCATTCCCGCCCGCGACGCGCCACAAGTACTCCAACCTGGCGGTCTCTATCGCGGGCCTGGTGGTGGAAGAGGCCAGCGGACAGCCCTGGGAGGACTACGTGACGCGCAACATCTTTGAACCGCTCGGCATGACGGCTTCGAGCGTCGACCGTGATGTAGCTGGTCTGGCGGTGCCGTACGGCCGGCGCATGCCCGACGGCTCGCGCGAGCAACTGCGGTTCGTGTCAGCGCGCGGCATGGGTGCTGCGACAGGCGTGACCTCCACAGTGGAGGACCTGGCCAAGTTCGTTTCCGCGCAGTTCCGAAAGGGGCCGCGCGGCGGCCCACGGATCCTGAGCAGTGGGTCGCTGCGTGAGATGCACCGCGTTCGTTCGATAGAGGAAAGCTGGGCTTCGGGCTATGGGCTGGGTTTCGCGGTCTCGCGCATCAACAATCGGACTTACGTGGGCCACGCCGGCGGTTATCCGGGCAACATGACAATGACTTACATCCAGCTGGACGACAAGATCGGTGTAATCGTGCTGGCCAATTATTCGGACGCCGAACGCGACATCCTCGCGCAACAATTGTTGGCCAGCGTCGGGCAGGCAGTGGTCAAGGCGGCCACGCCAAAGCGCCCGGCCGACGAGTGGGACCCGGCTTGGGCGCGCTTTGCGGGCATCTACCGCGGTCGCGGCGCCGACGTGCAGGTTGTGGTACTCAACAAGCGGTTGACCGCCATCACACTGGGCAACAATGTTGTCGAATCGTCGTTTCGATTGGAACCTATCGGTGGCGGGCGCTTCAAGTACATGGCACCGACCGGCGGCTCCGTGATCGGCGAAGTGGTGCGCTTCGTCGAAGAACACGGCAAGCCAATGCGCATGTACACGGGCGATGGCTGGATTGATCGGATGAAGGAGTGATCGCGCCGGGAAACAATCAGGAACAATCAGGGACAGACCCAATGCTGTTCACTTAACAACGCATGGTGTCCAGCAGTAGATTTTGTTCAATGGTTCGTTGCCCTTACGCGGCAGGTATTGTTTCAAGCAATCAAAGGTTCCCTGCTCGCATTGATCGCGCGCGGATTTGTCTTTAATAAGCGAGAAGACCAGCCCCGGAAACCTCGGGATCAGGGTCTATTTTCCCAGCAAAAACAGCTTAAACAATAGCACTGGCGCGCCTTCCGGGACATAACTGTCTGGAAAGCCGCGCCAAATGGCGATCTACGCAATCAAAACAATCCGACGATCTTGCCTTCATCATTCACGTCGATCGCATTCGCCGATGGCACTTTCGGCAGTCCCGGCATGGTCATCACGTCACCGCAGACCAGCACGATGAATTCTGCACCCGCGGCCAAACGCACTTCGCGAATTGTCACGACGTGATTGCTGGGTGCACCGCGCAATTGCGGATCGGTGGAAAACGAATACTGGGTTTTCGCAACGCAGATCGGATAGTGACCGTAACCATCTTCCTGCAGACGTTTGATCTGGCCACGTATCTTGGCGTCGGCCGTAATGTCTGCCGCACCGTAAATTTTGCTGGTGATGGCTTTCATCTTGTCCCACAGCGGCAAGTTTTCGTCGTAGACAAATTTGAAGTTGTTCGGCTGCTCGCACATATCGACCACAATATTGGCGAGCTCGACAGCGCCTTTGCCACCGTCGGCCCAATGCTTCGCGACGACCACTTTGGCACCCAGCTTTTCGCAGCGGGCGACCAGCACTTTCAATTCCGCTTCGGTGTCGTGCGTACGATGGTTGATCGCGACCACACACGGCAGGCCGTAATGTTCGGTAATG
>JANYHZ010000161.1 GCA_025362135.1 Betaproteobacteria bacterium
TTCGGATTGATCGTGGGTCACGTAGACCGCAGTGATTTTTAAACTGCGCAGCAGGCGATCAATTTCGGCGCGCAGCGATTCGCGCAGCTTGGCGTCGAGCGCCGTCAGTGGCTCATCGAGCAGCAGCACACGCGGGCGCACGGCGAGCGCACGGGCGAGCGCTACACGCTGACGTTGTCCTCCCGAAAGCTGATCAATGCGACGCTCGGCAAAATTGTCGAGATGCATCATGGCCAACATTTCCTCGACGCGCTGCTTCTTGTCGGCTTCCTTTATGCTGCGCACCTTGAGGCCGTACGCGATGTTTTCCGCCACGCTCATGTTGGGAAACAACGCGTAGCTTTGGAACACCATGCCGACATGACGCTCCTCGATCGGTAGCTCAGTCACATCCTGTGGTCCAAAGAACACCTGCCCGCCAACGTCCGGTTGTTCAAGACCCGCAATGATACGGAGCATCGTCGTCTTGCCGCAGCCCGAGGGGCCGAGTAGCACCACGGTCTCACCCGGCTGAATGTCGAGTTGAACGGGTTCGAGTGCGCGCGTGCCATCGGGGAAAGTTTTGGCGCACGCCGCCAGGCGAATGCCGAAAGTGTTCAGATTGCTATCCATATTTTTTGGCTTTGCCTGGCTCTGACATCCACTGCATGGCAACCAGCAGAGGAATGATCATGATGAAGAATACGATGGTGTACGCCGAACCGATCTCGAGGCGCATCGAGGCGTAACTATCGGCGAGCCCCACCGGCAGCGTCATCGTCAGCGGCGTGTGCAGCATCCACGTAATGTTGAATTCGCCCATCGACAATGTCACCACCATCAGCGCACCGGCAAGGATGCCCTGGCGGCAATTGGGCAGGATGACGTGGAAGAATCGTTGCGCGAAGGTGGCACCGAGGCTCGCCGCAGCGTCCTCCAGTGTTTTCAGATCGATTGCACTCATCACCGCCAACACCGAGCGCACCATGAACGGCAGTGTAAACAATACGTGGCCGACAAGAATGAACGTCCAGCTGATGCGAAAGCCCCTGAACTGACCGTAGAGCAAAATCAGCGCCAGCGCGGTCGCCAGGCCCGGCACCGCGACCGGCAAAACCATCAATTCTTCGATCCATCGCGTGTAGCGGTTCTGCCGCCGCGCGAGCACATACGCGGCGGGAATGCCGATCAGCAATGTCACGGCGAGTGTGGCGAGCGCGATGCCAATCGAAAGAAAGATGGTCTTGTTGTACAGCGTCCATACCTCCACCACCCAGCGAAACGTCAAGCCGCTTTTGATACCGACGAAAAAATTCTCCGTGACACCCGCCATGATGGATAACACCACCGGCACCACCAGGAAGGCGCAAACGGCAACGGTGAACGCGAGCTGAACATAGAAGCGCGGGGAACGTTTCATTTTTTCGATAGTAATTACGCTGCTGCCGCAACCGTCGAGCCCGCCATCGAGCGTGCAAGTGCAAGCGCCATCCAGGTGATGAGCCCCAGCACGATCGATAACGCGGCGGCGAGCGAGAAATTGGCGTAGTTGGTGAACTCACTGTAGATGGTAATCGGCAGCACGTTGATCTTGGTGGCCAGCGTGAAGGCCGTGCCAAACGCGCCCATACTGGTGGCAAAACAGATGGCACCGGATGAAATCAATGCGGGTTTCAAACCGGGGATCATCACATCGCGGATCACTTGCCAGGGCGATGCACCGAGTGAGCGCGCCACCTCTTCCAGCGCACCGTCAAGTTTTTCTGCGGCGGCCATGATGGTGAGGATGACGCGGGGAATCGAGAAATAGAGGTAACCGAGGAACAACCCAGCCATCGAGTAGGCGAGTACCAACTTCTCGTCGAACAGCCACTCCGTCACGCTTCCCACCAAGCCCTGCCGGCCGACCAGCAGGATAACCATGAAGCCAACTACCACACCGGGGAACGCGAGCGGGAATGTGAGTGTGGCGAGCAGGAAACTGCGACCGAAAAAACGGTGGCGCTGCAAAAACATACCGGTAATGCCAGCGATGATGATGGTGGCAAACGTTACCGTCGCGGAAAGCACGATGGTCGAGACGAGGCTGCTGAAATAGCGCGGATCGGTGACCACCGCCCAGTAGGCCGATATACCCATTTCGCCGCTGGCCCCGACGGAAAGCAGGCGTGCCATTGGCAGCAGCCAGAAGGCAGCGAAGATGGTGAGCGCGGGGAGTAGCAGCGCGATGTGGCGAAGGGATTCTCGGTGGGCGGGTTTCATGTTTTCAACATAGCCCCGCGCGGGGGGAGGGAAGTCAAACTCTATTTCACTTCCTTCAAATACCGATCCGAAAACCCCTTTTGTACTTCGGCCATCTTGGCGTAGTCGATCGTTTTGGCGCGCGCATACTCGGTGGCTGGCAGGAATTTCGCCGCCGCCTCTTGCGACACCGCACTCGCACGCACCGGGCGCAGATAAGCGTTTGCCCACACCGCCTGGCCTTCATCGGACAAAACAAAATCGAGCACCTTCTGGCCGCTGGCCGCATTCGGGCCTTTATTCACCAGACTCATCACATACGGCACCACAACGGTACCCTCGGCGGGAATGACGAAGGCGACGTTGGCTTTGTCTTTGTACCTGGCGCGGTAGGCGTTGAAATCGTAATCGAGCAGGATCGGGATTTCGCCGGAGAGAACGCGCGCATACGACGTTTGCTTGGGAACAATCGGCTCGTTCTTTTGCAGTTGCGTGAAATATTTGATGGCGGGGCCGAAGTCGTTCATATTGCCGCCCATCGCCTGATTCACCGCCACCGCACCGACGTAGCCAACGAAAGCGCTCGGTGGATCAAGGTAGCCGATCAGGCCCTTGTATTCCGGCTTCAACAAATCGGCCCAGGATTTCGGCACCGGTTTCCCCTTGAGCGCATCGACGTTCACCATGAATCCGAGCGTGCCGGAGTGGATGGTGAACCACGCGCCGTCTGGATCCTTCAGGCCATCGGGAATGTCGGCCCACTTGGCGGGTTTGTAGTTGGTGACGACACCTTCTTTTTTGGCCTGAATGCCGAAGGTGACGCCGAGGTACGTTACGTCGGCGACCGGGTTGGCTTTTTCGGCCACCAACTGCGAGAGCGATTGGCCCGAGTTCTTGTTGTCCTGCGGCACGGTGATGCCGGTTTTTTCCTTGATGAGTTTCAACTGGGTACCCCAGTCGGCCCATTCCGGCGGACAGTTATAACAAATGGCGGTTTGCGCCCCAGCCTGCGCGGCGAACGCGGCGGCGAGCAGCGTCGCAGCCAGAAGTTTGATGCGGTTGAACATGGTTCTCTCCTGTGAGGTGACGCGGTTCATTCCGGTGTTGCGGCGGGATTTGTCTTTTGATTTTGCCGCCGCACAATTATGCCGCATCCACAAGACGGGCATATTGCAGCCGGCTCAGGCAAGTACAGAAGCGAACAAAACGCGCAAACTCCATCACCGGTGCGCCCCCCAGGCCATAAATCACTGGAACGGCAATCTAGGCGCGGATCTTCAATAATTTCCTGTCATTTCGAACCCGGTTGCATCCGGTGAGCGACCCACCTTTTACGATCTGAAGCAGCAGCAGATTTCTCGCTGCGCTCGAAATGACACTGGTATTTTCCAGACTGCGAAACCGCAGTCAGCCCATCAATGCAGTTTCTTCTTCGCT
The DNA here is from genome assembly GCA_025362135.1 of Betaproteobacteria bacterium. GTDB lineage: Bacteria > Pseudomonadota > Gammaproteobacteria > Burkholderiales > Usitatibacteraceae > UKL13-2. The sequence continues at coordinate 3,658 of JANYHZ010000161.1, forward strand.
GGCTTCGCCTGCGCCGCAGCGGAACCGGGATTCGTTGCGGTCACTTTGGGCCGCTCGCGAAGCGACTGAAAGTATTTATATACGTCGATGGCTAGCATCGGCAAATCCTCACGACACTCCTTCAGCAGTTCCGCCATCTCGCGCGGCTTGATCTGCTTGAGTGCCTTCGGATCGATTTCGCCGGCGAGCAGGCTGATCGGGAACAAAAGTTCGTTGATTTCGTTTTCGTCACCGGCTTGTGTCCACGGCACGACCGACGACTCGACCCCGTCCAGATACGCCTGGCACCATGCGCTGTAATCGTATTCGCCTTCCGTTGATGCGTTGGAGGGGTCGTCAAGATTCAACACCAGTCCCAACGATTCTCCGGCGGCCAGATCAGCGAGGATTTCGTCATAAAAACGCATCAGCAAATCTTTCACCGCCTGCGCTTGTTCGGTACTTTCGTACTCTGGATTGCCGAGCACGGCGGGTAACCATTGCTCGGGTTTCACTGGCTGTGGCCCGCTGATGGCCGCGCAGAGATACCCCTGAATTTCATCCAGGCCCATTGCCTGCTCTTTGAACGTGGGGGACGCCAACAGCGTTTCCAGATGGGAAATCTCCGCGTTGGTCAACGCTGCGGGAGGACTGACGGGGGTGGGAGTCATGAGTGTCTCAATGAGGATTTCTGACAGAAGTTGCCTTTATGCTGCCCTGGACGCTGGAAACCGCGCTTGGCGACGGGTAAACGGTAAACCGTTCTCGCTGGCCGAGCGTTAAAATCAACCACGTCTAAATTTTAGCAGTGCTGGTTTCAAACGGTTACAGAACTTATGTGTGCGACGGTTCAAAATGCTTGAACCAGTCAACCGGTGTACGGTCTACTTTAAGATTGCCCGCCCGTTTGTGGCGGAAAACGCGAAATAAAAGGTGATAAACATGAAAAAGCAATTGCTGGTCTGTGGGTTGGTGTTGATTTCCGGGATTGCGGCGGCGCAGGAAGTGGGGAGAGTGATTTCCAGCACCCCCGTCGTCCGCGATGCAGGCGCGCAGCAGAAGCAAACGATTGGCTACAAAGTGGTTTACGAATACGCCGGCAAGCAATACACCACACAGATGGCCGAAGACCCGGGTGCCACCGTAAGCCTGCAAATCTCGCCCGCTGTGCCCGCGCGGCCCGCGGCGCGCCCAACAGTCGCACCGGCCACCGCTAGTGGCGAGTCGATTTATGAAGAACGTTGGGATGCTGATCGGGATCGACCCTATCGCGTCCTTCGGAGCACAGAGGGGTGGGACGCGGATCGTGATCGTGGTTACTCAACGACGATTTCTTCGGAGCCGCGCTATGTAGAGCGAGTGTATGTCGAGCCGACCTATTACTCGCCCGGTCCATATTACTATCCGGCGAACTATGGCTATTATGGCTACTACGGTGCCCCCTATTGGCCGTTGGCCGGTCTGTCAATTGGTCTCGCAAGCGGCTACCGAGGTTACGGCGGCGGTTATTACCGGTACGGTGGTCATGGCCATTACGGTAACCATCGTGGCCCGCGCGGGCGGTAGTTGAAGTCTCAAGCGGATCGCTACGGCTCGTAATCGCTCTCAAACAACCGCTTCACCGCCGCCGCATCAAAGCGGTAAACCTGATTGCAGATGTCGTCCTTCACTTCGACAACGCCAAGCTCGGCCAGCGTCGCCTCCACCTCCTCGCGCCCCAGTGAACGCAGCACCCTTTCGACTTTTTGCTCGTCACGCTTGCACGCATAGGTGACCGGCTTTGCTTCATACAGGCGCACGTCTTCCTCGCTGAACAGTCGCGCCAACAGTTGCTCCGCAGGTAGCGTGGTCAATTCGGGTTCGCGCACGCTGGCGGCGAGTTGCTCAACGCGCGCCCAGCCGTCGGCATCTCTTTGGTCTGCGTTCGGCAACTTTTGTAACAGCAGCGCACCGGCACCGGTTTCGTTGGCGGCCAGCCAGAGATGCGTGGGAAGTTGCTCGGATAGATCGAAATAGTGTTCAAAACATTCCGCGACGGATAGGCCCGATACCGGCACAACGCTCTGGTAAATCTGGCTGGTGCCCGTGTAGGTGAGCGTCATCGCAAGCGTGCAGTCTTCCACCCATTCTGAAAATGGGGCGGTGACCGATTTGACGCGCAGTGCGTTGGCTGCCGCGTAGGTTGCGCCAGCCATGCCGCGCAATGCCAGCGACTCGGTGCAATCGAGCACGGCCAAAGGTCCGGCGAAAACCGCTGCGCCAGTATCGGATTCTGTACGCTTGCGCTGAATTTGCAGGGAAGCGCGACCCGGATGTTTCAGCCCCGCACCAACAAGCACTGCCACGCACGCAAGTTCACCGAGAAACTGCCGAATGTGTGGTGGGTAATGGCGCGCATTGTGCATGTCGCGCCAAACATCCGTGAGACGCACCACCTGTCCACGGATATCGAGATTCTCGATCGTAAAGCGACGGCTATAGTTTTGCAGGCTGGTGTCTGTGGTCATAGCGGAATTTTAGCAATTTTCTTCAGCGGCGATGCGTGAGCGGCGCGCCAGCGCAATGCCTTCACCGGCGATGGCCTGCGGGCGCAAAATCGCCATGTCGTTGCAATCGATACCCGACGGCGCGGACACCGTTTGTAACCCTGCGGCGGCGAACCATTTCTCCCACAGGCCAGGGTCGTTACGAAACGGATCGCGACACCGATACCGTCTGAGGTGAAATTTAATTTGATCTGGTTGGCCTCGACCGAAAGCGATTTCAAGCCGTGCGGAATTCGGTGACAATGGGTACCGTGAACACAAAAAAACATTCCAGCGTAGCGTTGCCTGGCGCGTCCCCCTGGGTGCTGTATTTGCTCGAATGCGAGAACGGCACGTATTACGCGGGCATCACCACGGACCTTGAGCGCCGTTTTGCGGAACATGTATTCGGCATCGGTGCACGCTATACCCGCGCCAATCCACCGAAGCGCGTCGTCGCCGCGAAGGAGTTTTCTGATCG
>JANYHZ010000194.1 GCA_025362135.1 Betaproteobacteria bacterium
TAACAAAGCATGATTTCGTTTTTGCGTTCAAAAATGTAGTTGCCGATCAGATGGGTTTCAATCACATCGAGGTTTAATTCCTCCTTTACCTCGCGCGCAACACCGAGCCTGGGGTCCTCGTTTCTTTCCAGATAACCCGTCACTAGCGCGAAGGCACCCTCCGGCCAGCCCGCGCCACGCGCCAGGATGATTTCGCTATTGTGTTCAACGAGTGCGCCCACGGCAGGCGTGGGATTTTGCCACTGCACGAAGCCGCAAGAATGCGCCGGACACGCGCGCCGAATGCGCACGCCGCCGTCGTCTTCGATTTCACGGTCGATCAGTTCGGTGGCGCAACGCGGGCAGTGTTTGAAAATTTCGAACATGTTTTGGCTATTTAAGCGGTTAAACAACAGCAGATTTCTCACCCGAAAAGCCGGGTTCGAAATGACAATTTTTGAGGGTGTAGCTATGAGCTCAACTTGAGTCTCTTTCGCACGGAAAAAATTCAAAGTTATATCTTGCGTTTCGAGAACTCCCAAAAATCACTGTCATTTCGAACCCGGCATTTCGGTTGAGAAATCTGCTGCTTCCTTGGGTTGTTTCCACACCGCACTCAAATCCGTCCAAACTGGATTCATCGTCTCAATCAATGCAATTTTCTTCTCCCGCCGCCACTTCTTGATTTCCTTCTCACGTTCAAGTGCGACGCGCACATCGTGGGTCGATTCGAAGAAAACCAGGCGGTCGATTTGGTACGACTTGGTAAAACCATCGACCAGTTTATGTTTGTGTTCGTAGAGTCTTCGTTCCAAGTTATTGGTTACGCCGACATAGAGACGCCGTGATTTACTGGCCAGCAGGTAGACGTAATACGTTTTTTCCAAAGCAGATTTCTCGCTTTGCTCGAAATGACAATTTAGAGAATTGTGATCGATAATTGCAGGCGTTGACTGCCACTAAACGCTTGTCATTTCGAACGCAGTGAGAAATCTGCTTCTTACTTTTCGTTTCCGCACGACAACCCTACCTCGCCGCCACCCAGTCCTTCACGCTAGCCAATGCGCCCGGTAGCGCCGCCGCATTCGAGCCGCCCGCCATCGCCATATCCGGCTTGCCGCCACCCTTGCCACCGACCTGCTGGGCAACGTGATTCACCAGTTCACCTGCCTTGTATTTGGCAACCAGGTCGTTGGTCACACCCGCGGCAAGGCTGACCTTATCGCCATCAGTAACCGCGAGCACAATCACGGCTGATTTCAATTTGTTCTTGAGTTGATCCATCGTCTCGCGCAGCGTTTTGGCATCGGTACCGTCAAGTTTGATTGCCAGCACTTTTATGCCGTTGATGTCCACCGCCTGCGCCATCAGTTCATCACCTTGGGACGCGGCCAGTTTCGATTTCATCGTGCCAAGTTGCTTTTCAAGTGCCTTGACGTTCTCAAGTAATGCTGAAATCTTGCTCTCCACATCGGCAGGTTGCGATTTCAGCAACTCTGCGGCGTGTGAAAGCTGACGATCCAACGACTGCACATAATCGAACGCGACCGAACCCGCAACAGCCTCAACGCGCCGCACCCCGGCAGCCACACCGCCTTCGGATACGATTTTGAACAGGCCGATATCGCCCGTGCGCTTTACGTGCGTACCACCGCACAGCTCTTTCGACGAACCAATTTCCAGCACCCGAACCTCGTCACCGTATTTCTCGCCGAACAGCATCATCGCGCCCGTTTTTTGTGCCGATTCGAGATCCATCACGCGCGCCTGCGTCGCGGCATTTTCGAGAATTTCAGCGTTCACAATTCCTTCCACGCAGGCAATTTCAGCGGCTGTCATCGGTGCGTTGTGCGCAAAGTCGAAACGAGTCTTGTCGGCATCGACCAGCGAGCCTTTCTGCTGCACGTGGCTACCCAGCACATCGCGCAATGCTTTATGCATCAGGTGTGTCACGGAGTGATGGCGCATGTTGCGATTGCGGACATGCCTGTCCACTTCAGCCGCGACCGTGTCGCCGACGGCCAACTCGCCCGTGGACAATGTGCCGTAGTGTCCGAATACATCGGGCCAAATTTTTTGCGTGTCCTGTACCTTGAATAGCGTGAGGCAGGCACCGCCCTTGGTTAGCTCACCGGTGTCGCCGGCCTGCCCGCCTGACTCGGCGTAGAAAGGGGTTACATCCAGCACCACAATGCCATCTTCGCCGGTCGTAAGGCTTTTTACCGGCGAACCATCGCGATACAACGCAACCACGCGCCCTTGTTCGGACAACGAGTCATAGCCACGAAATTGCGTCTTCGCACCGCTATACTCAAGCGCGACACCGGCTTTGAATTTGGAGCCTGAGCGGGAACGCTCCTGCTGCGCCACCATCGCTTTGTCAAATCCTGCCATATCGACTTCGAAGCCGCGCTCGCGACCAATATCGGCAGTGAGGTCGATGGGGAAACCGTAGGTGTCGGAGAGCTTGAATGCCGTATCACCGTCGAGTCGCTTGACGTTGCCGTTGAACGCGACATCAAGAATATCCATGCCTTTTTCCAGCGTCTCACCGAAGCGCTCTTCTTCCTGTCTGAGCACGGATTTGATGCGGTCTTTGGACTGTACGATTTCCGGGAACGCATCGCCCATCACTTTGGCAAGATCGTCAACGAGCTTGTAAAAGAAAGGCTGCTTTTGCCCCAGCTTGTAGCCGTGACGCATGGCGCGACGCGCAATACGGCGTAGCACATATCCGCGCCCGGCATTTTCCGGCATCACACCATCGCAAACCAGAAATGAACACGCGCGAATATGATCGGCGATCACGCGCAGGCTTGGATTGGCCAAATCCGTAATGCCAGTCTCACGAGCCGCAGCTTTGATCAGTGCCTGAAACAGGTCGATCTCGTAATTGGCGTGTACGTGTTGCAACACCGCCGATAAACGCTCCAGCCCCATGCCGGTATCAACAGATGGTTTCGGCAGCGGGATCATTGGGCCATCTGCGACTTCGCGATTGAACTGCATGAACACCAGATTCCAGATTTCGATAAATCGGTCGCCGTCCTCCTCGGGTGATCCAGGCGGGCCACCGGGAATATGCGCGCCGTGATCGTAGAAAATCTCACTGCAGGGTCCGCAGGGGCCGGTATCACCCATCATCCAGAAATTGTCGGACGCGAATTTCTCACCCTTGTTGTCACCGATGCGGATGATGCGATCCCTGGGCACGCCAATAACATTGGCCCAGATGTCATATGCTTCATCGTCCTCCGCATAGACCGTCACGAGTAGCTTTTCCTGGGGCAATTTGTACACGTCCGTCAGCAATTCCCACGAGAATTTGATGGCGTCGTGTTTGAAGTAATCACCAAAGCTGAAGTTACCCAGCATCTCGAAAAACGTATGGTGGCGCGCCGTGTAACCGACGTTTTCGAGGTCATTGTGCTTGCCACCGGCTCGCACACAACGCTGCGAGGTGACGGCGCGGACGTAGGCGCGTTTCTCCTTGCCGAGGAAGCAGTCCTTGAACTGGTTCATCCCCGCGTTGGTAAAAAGCAGCGTCGGATCATCAATCGGCACCAGCGAACTCGATGCCACGTGGGTGTGGCCTTTGGAGACAAAATAATCGAGGAAAGCCTGCCGAATACCGGAAACTGTGGTGAGATTCATGACGTTTTGCGAAGCAAGTCTGCGCGTGATGGCGAAACGTCGATTTTACCCTAGCGGGATGTACAGGACGATGATATGCAACACCGTTCAGCCCCTGGATCGAGTCGAAACTGCGAAAGAGTCGGTGCTCCGGGCTATCGAGCGTGCCAACGAAGTGAATGCGGTGTATTTCACCGATAATATCGACATGAACTCCACTCTCACTCGCCGCTTGCGGCACGTACTTCTCGCTTTCGCCGTTGGCTCCCTCCTTGTTTCGTGCTCGGCAACGCGTCTCCTCAATACGCTCGTGCCGGAAAGCGGTTTCAAAGTTACGCAGGATATTGCGTTCAGCGCAATTCCCCGCGATAAGCTCGATGTTTACCGGCCCGCCGGCTCGACACCTACTACGCCACTTAAACCGGTTGTGGTCTTTTTCTATGGTGGTGCATGGGATTCCGGCGACAAAGGCGGGTATCTGTTTGCCGCTGAGGCGCTGACTTCGCGCGGCTACGTGGCGGTGGTTCCCGACTATCGCCTCTATCCGGAAATCACTTTCCCGGCCTACATGGACGATGCCGCGCTAGCCGTGAAATGGACGTTTGACAATATTGCGCAACACGGCGGCGACCCGGACAAGGTGTTCGTGATGGGCCATTCCGCCGGTGCCCAGCTCGCCGCGCTCGTCGCGTACGACGGTAAGTATCTTGATCGAGTCGGTATCGACAAACGGCGCATCCGTGGCGTGGTGAGTCTTGCCGGCCCACTGGATTTCCTGCCGTTAACCGAAGCGAAAATGGAATTCATTTTTCCGCTGCCGGTTCGCGCGGCATCGCAGCCGATCAATTTCGTCACCGGCAAGGAGCCACCCACGCTGCTTCTGCACGGCACCGCAGACACGCGTGTGGGGATTCATAACAGCAGGAATCTGGCCACGCGCATCGCTGAGCGCGGCGGCATGGTCGAAACGACCTACTATCCCGGCATGAGCCACATCGGGATCGTACTGGCATTGGCGGCACCATTGCGCGATGGCAAGCCGGTATTGGATCGAGTGGCAAAATTTATCGATGAACAGGCGGGAAAGCGGTAGGCACTTCAAGCAACAGTTTTGTTCGTCTCGCCTTTTTACGCCAAGTTGCTTTGGCTACCTCTACATGGAGAGACACGGGCATTTGCAACATTTTCAACACGAGAACCGGTGCGCCATTCCAGACAAATGCATTGGGAAGGCGCGCCAACAATTTAGTTTGTCATTGTCTTGGCGAAATGACGTGTAATCAAGGAATTCACAACTGGGTAATTTCATATCATGACCATTGCCCCGTAATCACCGCGCTTTAAAGAAAGAAAATCGTCCTAACCGCCACGCCCATTATCAATCGTAATATCCACCATCAACTCGTTGGCCAGACTCTCAAGACCGGCACGCAATTCATCCGTATCGAGTGTCGATGGAACCAGTAAGCGCGCATTCATCTGAAACATCTGCTCGCCTGACCACGCGCCACTGACGACTTCGGTCTGCAATTTCTCGATGCTGATCCCACGCCGCGCAAGCTGACTGGAAATGCTGTGGATGATCCCGGGCCGGTCATTGCCGACCAGGTCAAGCATCAGATGGCGCACCGCGCTTACGTTCTCGCTCCCGGCTTCACCACCCTTCGCGACCGCAATGCGCATGCCCGGCGATTCCAGCGACTGCAGCGCTGTCATTAGCGCATCGCAGTGTTGCGTGGCAACCTGCAATTGCACGATGCCTGCGAATTGGCCCGCAAAATTGGCCATCAGGCTATCCGTCCAGTTCGCGCCAAATTCAACCGCCTTATCCGAAACTGCGCTGACGATCCCGGGCCGGTCGGGACCAATGACGGTGATTACAAGTGAAGTCAGCATGCTGAAATGTCCTTTTCGGGGGGAACTTGATGCGTAATTCTATATGGTCAGGTTGATTCACCGGATACGCCGCCAGGAGTAGACTAATCGTGTCTTGATTCGCGGGAAAACGACATGTTCAGAGAGTACGTTAGCAAATGCAGGTCCGGCTTCGTCTGCGGGTGTTCTTGTGTGTGGGTTGTGCTTGCCAGCCTGGGCGTTTCCATTGACGCAAATTCTGCAACACCGTCGATCAGTGCCGGCGGCAACCACAGCATTGCCCTGCAGGCCGACGGCACCATCCGCGCCTGGGGAAATGATGCCGCAGGCCAACTGGGCGTCGGGCGCTCGCTCGCATCGGCAAACCCGATCACCGTCGCTGGCGCCACCGGCATCACGTCGATCGCGTCTGGCTACTATCACGTGCTCGCACTGAAGGCCGACGGTACCGTATTGGCGTGGGGGAACAACTCCGATGGTCAACTTGGTGACGGCACGACGATCAACCGTTCGACCCCCGTCCGGGTGACCGGACTGTCGGGCGTGACCGCGATCTGGGCTGGAGGCGCCCATTCGCTGGCGCTAAGTGGCGGCAGCGTCTGGGTATGGGGGGCCGGCGGTACTGGTCAGTTGGGCGATGGCAATTATGAAAACCGTGCCATTCCCTTCCGATTGAGTGGGTTAGACGACGTGCAGGCACTCTCGGCCGGCCGCGACTTCACGCTGGCACTGAAACGGGACGGCAGCGTTTGGGCATGGGGCGAAAATAGCGCGGGCCAGCTCGGTGATGGCACGCGGACGGCCCTCTACACCGGCAGGTCAACCCCTGCACCTGTGATTGGCCTGTCCGGTATCGCCGACATCGCGGCAGGTGGCGAACACAGTGTGGCGCGCAAAACCGACGGGACAGTATGGACGTGGGGGAACAACAACCGGGGTCAACTGGGCGATGGTACGACCATGGATCGACTGACGCCGGTGCAGGTAACGGGATTGAGCGGCGTGCTGAAAATCGCGGCGGGATTCAGTCTCGCAATGGCGATTAAGGGCGACGGCACCGTCCTCGCCTGGGGTGGTAATGGCTACGCCGAGCTGGGTGACGGCACGGACACAGATCGATTGTTACCGGTTCCCCTGAGTGGTTTGAACGGGACCACCTCGATCTCGACCGGGTTCTTCCACACTGTCGCGCTCATTGCAGGCGGCACGATCGTCGCATGGGGCAACAACGAATATGGTGAACTCGGTGACGGCACGGTACTGCAGCGTCGGACACCGGCACCAGTAAGCGGCATCACCGGTGTGCGCGCCGTGGCGGTCGGCGATGTACATTCCGTGGCACTCAAGACCGACGGCACTGTGCTGACCTGGGGTGACAACGCGTCCGGCCAGCTTGGCAACGGCGCGTTGATTTTCCGCTCGACGCCGATTCCACTGGCATTGACCGGCGCGACAAAAATTTCGGCAGGCGGAGCCCACACCGTTGCGTTGAAGCCCGACGGGAGCGTGCTCGCCTGGGGAGACAATCGCGCCGGGCAACTGGGCGATGGCACTGCACAGAATCGGGCACTCCCGGCAGCGGTCACCGGGTTGGGTATCGGCAGTAACATTAGTGCGATTTCCGCCGGGGGCTTGCACACGCTCGCGCTAAAAGCCGATGGCACCGTTCTGGCGTGGGGATCCAATTTCTCCGGTCAACTTGGTGACCGCAGCAATCCTGACTCACTGGTACCCGCACAGGTCAACGGACTCACCGGCGTGCTCGCCATTGCAGCCGGTGCAGAACATTCCATTGCATTGAACAGTGCTGGCATAGCCTCGACCTGGGGACGCAACAACGCAGGCCAACTTGGCAACGGCATGACAACGACGGGCTACGACGGTCGCTCGACCCCGACCCCCGTAAGTGGATTGACTGGCGTCCGCGCCATCGCCGCAGGCCTTGAGCACAGCGTCGCCCTAAAGGATGACGGCACCGTCTGGGCCTGGGGATCCAACACTAGTGGCCAGCTTGGTGATGGCACCAACATCGGCCGCTTGACGCCGGTGCGGGTCGGCGGCTTGCTCGACGTGATCTCAGTTGCGGCTGGAGACGCGCATACGCTTGCGCTAAAAGGTGACGGCACCGTTTGGGCCTGGGGTGCCAATTACGCCTACCAACTAGGTGATGGGTCGACCAATGACCGATTGCTACCCGTTCAGGTCGGTGGCTTGACTGGCATCGTTGCCGTCTCGGCGAGTTCGCATTCGCTCGCACTCAAGGGCGACGGCACGGTCTCGTCATGGGGGGCGAACTCTTTCGGAAAGCTTGGCGATGGCACCCTTGTCGACCGTCCATCGCCTGTGTGGTCGTTCGCGAGAACGGTGCCGGCAGTGTTGCCGCCAACAACTGGTTCCTCGACCTCAGTCCTGCGATTGCCAAGACAATTCCTGCCGAAAAGGTACCCGTGTTTCTTGCTGTCGCTACCAGCGTCGGCAGCGACATCACCACGGCTATCCAATACCGCGCCGCCGATGTCGGCACTTCGGGCAGCGTCTACGTCTTCGCTCTCGCCCCCGCCAGCATGGTCAGGAACATCTCTGCGGAGGCACTCGTGAATCACAAAGGCCCCGTTACGCGAAGCATCAACACCGCCGATGCACCGCTCCCCTGTGTGTTAGCCCAGCTCAATGCCTCCGGTCAGTTGACGGCGGTGACCGCAGGCTCACTCCAGTCCTATCTCACCGGTGTGCTCAGCACGCAGGGCGCTTCCGTGAGCGTACTCAACGGGGTTTCTTCCTCTCTGCTCTCCGGCGCGGTGTTCTACGTCGGCTACGGTGCGAACTCGACATCAATGATCAACACCGGCACCAACCGCAGTGTCGTCTCGGTTCCCGGCACCCAGACCTGCCAGCCACAAGCCCCGCAGACCGGCTGGTGGTGGAACGCGGCCCAGGATGGGCGCGGCTTTGGTATTGAGGTGCGCGGCAA
>JANYHZ010000086.1 GCA_025362135.1 Betaproteobacteria bacterium
ACCCACCACAGGATTCTCCATCGCGAAGTAAGCATAGGTCAACTCAAGTCCGGGCTGGCGATCCATCTGGATGCCTTCCTTGCTCAAGTAGGCCGCGAGCTTGTTACCCGGAAAGGCGTGATTGGCAAAATCGTTAGGGACGCGGTCGATGAAATCGTGCTCCTTGTTCAGGAATGCGAGCCAGCGCGGCTGTTCTTCTTCCACCGGGGATATCTCGATACGCCCGATCATCGGAATACGTTTGCCTTTCATCCTCAGCGCGATGGCTTGTTTTTCCACGTCGCCGAAAGGGGGTTCAGCATCGTAGAACTCCTCGCGAAAATCTGGATTTGCCTCCAGCACGATGCGCGATGACCGTTTCCACGCAGTGAGTCGATAGGGGCCGGTGCCAACCGGATGGGCCATGATGTCGTCTGCATATTTCTCAATGACTTCGCGCGCGACGATGGCAGAACAATTCAAGGATGCCAGGAGGTAGAGGAAATTGTAGTCGGACTGCACCAGCTTGATTTTGAGCGTATACCGATCCAGGAGTTCAAATCCTTCGGTAGACATGTCGTAGTCAAAACCGCCGGACTCTTTCGCCTTTTTCTTCAACGACTCCATGCCCGCGATCTTGCTGTCGAGAATATATAGATTGGGCGACTTTACTTTCGGGTCATAGAGCCGCTTCATCGTATAGACGAGATCGGACGCGACCAGTTCACGCTTCTTGCCGCCGAAAGCGGGGTCGTCAGCAAAATATATTCCCTTGCGAAAACGCAACGTATAGACCGTGCCATCAGCGCTTATTTCGGGCATCGCTTCAAGTACATTCGGCTTCATTTTTACCGGACGCGCCAGATAGTCGTAGTGTAACGGTGTATCGAAAATCTGCTCGTTGACGATGCTCGAATACCAGTCAGAGATCTGGGCGGGATCGAACCCGGTCTCGGCGACCTCGAAGGCGTATTTCAACACCTTGTTCGGGTCAGCCTGTGCGTGTGCCGTAGTTGACGCAGTCGCGGCAATAAGAACGGCGCCCAAAATAAACCGCATTGCCGCTTTGGCTTGGAACACGCTTACTTGGCCTCAAATTGTTTTTTGACTTCGAGGTCGATATCGACATACTGCCACCAGTTCTGCGATTGCATCAACGGGCGACGAAAACCAACCACGTAGGGGTACCACATGTCGGTCATGATGCGGTGCATGTTGAGTTTCATCGGTGCGTAGACCACCATCAAACGCACCATTTCCTGGTAAAGCGTGGTGCGCTCGGGGCTGTCGGGCATGCGCTCCGCTTTTTCATACGCGGTGTCGTATTCTTTCAATTGAAAGCAGGCGCGGTTGCCTTTGAATCCGCAGTTCGGGCCGTATAACGACACCAATGTATCGATGGCGTCGGGAGAAGTTGCAGCGTAAGCGAGAAACCACATCATGAGTTTCCCCGCATTTGACTCTTTCAATAGGTCGGGCCATTTTGCTTTGCGAACTTCGATACGAATACCGACGGCGTCCATCGAGCGTCGCCATAGCTCATCCACTGTCCGGTCCTTCTCGGTGGGTGTGGAATTGCTTTTCAAGGTAAGTGGGCTGCCGTCGGGCATCTCACGATAGCCGTCGCCATCACGATCAATATAGCCGTGCATGTCTAGTAAGGCACGCGCCTTGGCAGGATTGAATTCGCTTGCGCTCGTGCGGAAATTCGGGTCGTAGCCCGCCACGCCGGGACTGTACGGCGTATGTGCCGGTAACGCCAACCCTTTCTGCACAATATCGATTTCATCCTGAGAACGATAGGCGAGCGAAATCGCACGACGTAAAGCAATTTTTTCCGGCGTGTAACCGCCAACAATCGGATCTTTCATATTGAAATACAAAAACGCGATATCCAGCGCAGGCACCAGCTCGGTACTGATGCCCATCTTCACCAGATTCGGCGCGAGTTGGCGGTTTGGGACTGCTTGTTGCGCGACGTCCTCGGGCATGCGCCAAAGAAGATCGAATTCCTTGTTGATAAAAGAAATCCATCGTGGCTGGCGCTCTTCGATCACGGATATCTCGATGCGTCCAATCATTGGTATACGTCTGCCTTTTAATTTGGCGAGGATAGCCTGCCCGGCTTTGTCATCTGCTGCTGGCTCCGCAGAATAATATTCCTCGCGATAGTTCGGGTTCGGCTCGAAAATCATCTTCGACGAGCGCTTCCACGATTTCAATCGGTAGGCACCCGTCCCTACCGGATTTGCGCCAATATCTTCAGCGTATTTTTCGACAACCTCGCGCGCCACTGCACAGCCGACACGACAATCGGCCAGGTTATAGATCCACGCTGGTTTCGCCACGTTTAGCTTTATCTGCAACGTGTAGCGGTCGATCGCCTTCAATCCTTCGAGCGGCGTGTCGTAGTCCATCTTGCCGCCCGCGCGGACGCGTTTGAGCAACTCGTCAGAGCCAACAATGTAGCCTTCCATTTCAGACAATAGCGGCGCGGAGAGCTTTGGATCGAACAATCGCTTCATTGAATAAACATAGTCCTCCGCAATCAACTCGCGCTTTTTACCGCCAAATACGTCGTGGTTGTCAAAGTAAATGCCGGGCCGCACGCGCAGGATCAATGTTTTGAAGTCAGCCGACACCTCCGGCATGGCCACCAGCGTGTTTGGAATCAGCTTGACCGGACGCGCGAGATGATCGTAGCGCAGCGGCGCATCGAACATCCCGTTGTTGACGATATTGGAATACGTGTCGCTGATTTTTTGCGGATCAAAGCTGGTCTCGGCAATCTCGAAAGCGTAGCGCAAGACTTTCTCCGGGTCTGGACGGTATTGACTGGCTGGCTTTGTGCTCTGCGCCATTGCCGCCAAAGAGAGCGCCAAACAAAACCACAGCAATTGCCGACCGATAAGATTGAAACGCATAGCACCTCGTAGTTCAGCCGACGAAACTTTCGAAAAAAAGCGCGCTAACTATACCTCAAACGCGTGCCGCACAGTGTGTCAGACTTTGCCGCGATTGAATCGGCTAAACTTGCCGATTCGGATTCGTGCAATGGAGAAAATTGGGCCATGGGCTTTCTAAACAACAAAAAAATTCTGATCACCGGGCTGTTGTCGCAACGCTCAATCGCCTACGGTATCGCCAAGGCCATGAAACGAGAAGGCGCAGAATTGGCCTTTACCTATGGGGGTGAAGGCATCCGTGAACGGGTTGAAAAACTGGTGCCCGATTTTGATGGCAAAATTATTCTGCCTTGCGACGTATCCAAAGACGAAGACATCAACAACCTGTTCGTGGAACTCGGCAGACATTGGGATGGCCTTGACGGCTTTGTACACGCCATCGCATTCGCACCCAGGGAGGCCATCGGTGGCGATTTTCTGGACGGCATGACGCGCGAGAATTTTCGTATCGCCCACGATATATCGAGCTACAGCTATGCCGCATTGGCCAAAGCCGCGCTACCCATGATGCAGGGCCGCAATGCCGCATGCTTGACGCTGTCGTATTTAGGTGCTGAACGCGTCGTGCCTAATTACAACACGATGGGCGCTGCCAAGGCGAGCCTTGAGGCTGTCACGCGCTATCTGGCAGCCAGCCTTGGACCCAAAGGGATTCGCGCCAATGCAATATCGGCAGGCCCGATCAAAACACTCGCCGCAGCGGGGATCGGCGGCTTCGGCAAGATGCTGAAGTTCTTCGAGGAGCAGGCACCACTGCGACGCAACGTCACGCAGGAAGAAGTGGGCAACGTCGCGGCTTTTCTCATGAGTGATCTTGCCAGTGCGGTAACTGGCGAAATTACCTACGTGGACTGCGGTTTCAACGTCATCGCCAGCGGCATGCCAGCATAAATTCGCGTAGAGACAGTATCGAGGGGCTGTCGCAGGCATAAATGGCTGGAAATGCCCACCAATGTTAGTGTTTGAAAACTATTCGGGGAAAACCATTGAGAAATTTTGAGAATAAGGTTGCTGTCATCACTGGCGGCGCAAGTGGACTGGGCCGCGCGTTTGCGGACAAAGCGCTCGCGCTAAAAATGAAGCTCGTCCTTGGCGATATTCGCGAGGAGCCTTTGCGGCAAGCGGCTGCGGAATTGAAAGCGGCGGGCGCGGACGTTGTGGCGCTGGCAGGCGACGTGTCGAAGGGTGAATATATCGAGGCGCTCGCTGCTCACGCAACCGATTCCTTCGGTGCCGTGCATTGTCTGTTCAATAACGCAGGTGTAGGTTCCGGCGGGCTCATCTGGGAAAACACCGTAAAGGATTGGGAATGGGTGCTTAACGTGAACCTGTGGGGCGTGATTCACGGTGTTCGCGTCTTCACGCCGCTGATGCTCGCAGCGGCCAAAAACGACCCCGCTTACGAGGGCCACATTGTCAGCGTGTCGTCGGTCGCCGGGCTCATCGCGCCTGGCTTGATGGGGACTTATAACGTCAGCAAACACGCTGTGGTCGCGCACAGCGAATCGCTGTATCACGATCTGGCCAAGACTGAACCTCGCATCGCTGCATCGGTCCTGTGTCCCGGTTTCACGCCGACGGGAATTTCCAAGTCGCACGTATCGCGTCCGGCAGATATGCAAAATGCGGACCGTCCCACGGATTCGATGATCAAGGCGCAACAGATGGTCGAGCGGGCGGTGAGTTCGGGCAGGCTCACGGCAGCCGATGTCGCCGACGTCACTTTCGACGCGATTCGGGACAGGCAGTTTTATATTCTTTCACACCCGAATTTCATGAAACTCGTGAAAGCAAGGCTGGACGATATTGCTGAACTACGCAATCCCAGAGATGTGTTCAGTCTCAAGGATTAACACCGCGTGACGTTGGCCGCCCAAAGTAGTCACACCCGCTTGCGGGTTACTGTTCCTGTTTCTTGGTCAGCGCATCTTTGGCGATGCTGACGTTCGATTTGGCGCGAATTTGTGCGAGCGTCGCGAGAATCTCTTGCTGCGTAAGAGCCTGCGCAATCCGCGTCCGCGTCGTTTGCAGTTTGGCCTCATCAATTGCAGGCGCGTCATTTACTTTGGCCACCTGCACCAATACAAATCCGCCGCTGGGATTTTCGGTGCCAACGTAGGCGGGAAGCATCTTGGGATCGGCCTTCATTGCCGCTTCGATCACGTTTGGCCCAAGGCCGCCCGGATTGGCGCGGCTCACAGAGAGCAGCGCCGGCCACTTCAGGTCAGCAGCCTTACCCAACTTTAGCGCAGCAAGCTTGGTTTCGCCTTCTTTCATGGCGAGCTTGGCCGCTTCTTCACGGGTGAGGCGCGCCATGATTCCGGATTCAACTTCTGCAAACGGTTTCACTATAGCTGGCTTGGTTTCGAATGCGCGCGCAACGACCAGCGTGTTGGTTGCAACCTCAACGGCTTCTGTGTTGCGTTTATTCTTTTGCACTTCTTCCGAGAACAACGCCGTCTGCATTTTCTGATTGCCAAATGGTGGCGGCATTCCCTGCCCTTTCGACATCCACGGCGATTGCTTAATTGGCAAACCGACCGCCTCCGAGGCTGCCTTTAGGCTGCTCGATTGCTCGTACGCGGCGTTAGTGAATTTTTCGGCCAGCTCCGCAAACTTGCGGGCCGCTTTCTGTTTCTTCAGCTCACCTTCAATTTCCGGCGTCACTTCAGCGAGTCCTTTACCTTTCTCCGGCTGTATGTCGGTGACGCGGATGATGTGATAACCAAAATCCGACAAGACGGGGCCAACCAGTTCATCTTTTTTGGCACTGAATGCTGCTTCTTCGAATGGTTTCACCATCATGCCGCGTGCGAATAAACCAAGGTCACCGCCATTTGCGGCGGAGCCCGTATCCTGAGAATTCTTCTTGGCGAGTTCTGCAAACTCTTTCGGGTTTTTCTTCGCCTGGGCGAAGAGAGCATCCGCCTTTTCTTTCGCCGCTTTTTTCTCCGCATCAGTCGCCTTCGGCGTTAAATTGATGAGAATGTGGCTCGCCTTCCGCTGTTCCTTTTGGATGTAGCGTCCGCTATTTGCCTCGTAATATGCTTTCGTTTCTTCGGTTGGAACTTGAATTGTTGGCGCCAGTGCATCCACCGACAGCTCTATGTATTCAGCACGGACTTGCTCAGGTGTGGTGTAGTCCGCCTTCTTTTGTTCGTAAAACGCTTTGGCAAAATCGGCGGTCATTTTCACTTGTGCAATGAATTGCTCGGGCGCGATGTTTATGATCGCGATGTCACGCGTTTGCTCTGACGCACGAAGGTATTGCCTGACGCTTGCATTCGCCGCAAATGCTGTCGTAGCAATACTTTCTACAAACTGTTGCCGCTCAAGGTCCTGGCGCATTCTCGACTCAAACCCGACCGCAGACAGGCCCTGTGCTTTCAGGAACAACTCG
The DNA here is from genome assembly GCA_025362135.1 of Betaproteobacteria bacterium. Taxonomy (GTDB): domain Bacteria; phylum Pseudomonadota; class Gammaproteobacteria; order Burkholderiales; family Usitatibacteraceae; genus UKL13-2. The sequence continues at coordinate 6,346 of JANYHZ010000086.1, forward strand.
TAGCGCGAAGGAGTGAACTTGCCGTCTTGCTGAAAGCTAGCCTCGGTGCTGATGCGTTCACGTAGCGTTGCATCGCTCACCACCAAGCCGCTCGACTTTGTGGCCTCCACAACCAGCCGTTGATCGATCAACTGGTCGAGAATAGATTTCCGCATCTCCGGGTTATCCATCACCGAAGCATCGATATTGCCGCCGAATTGCTGACGGAATTGGTCGAGTTGGTTACGCACCGCTTGCTGGAATTCCTGCGTGGTAATTTTCTCTTTTTCGACTGTGGCAGCCGTATCCTGGCCTGATGGCGTGCGGATGTAGGACTCAACCCCCCACAATGCAAACGGGATCGTAATCAGCGCAAGAATTAGTTTTGCGACCCAGGTCTTCGTGGCGGTACGTATCGACTCAAGCATACTTGGTTTTCAGTCTGAATGGAATGTAGTGGAGGGGTATATGGTGCTGCGCAATGATGAACTACATATAAAAAGGGGCGAACTCGAAAGTTCGCCCCTGATCTGGCGGAGTGGACGGGACTCGAACCCGCGACCCCCGGCGTGACAGGCCGGTATTCTAACCAACTGAACTACCACTCCATTAGTCGGTAGCGTCCCTGATGGGAACTGGATACTTCCGTGTAGCGAAAAGCTGCTGCGTTTTTTGCTGGTGGGTGCTGAGGGGCTCGAACCCCCGACATTCGCCTTGTAAGGGCGACGCTCTACCAACTGAGCTAAGCACCCGAAGCCAGCTAGTTTAACGCATCCTTGAGCGCTTTTCCAGCACGGAATTTTGGAACTTTTGCAGCCTTGATCTTGATGGCGGCGCCCGTTCGAGGATTTCGACCTGCTCGCGCGGCACGTTTACCAACATAGAACGTACCAAAGCCAACCAATGTGACCATGTGGCCACGCTTAAGCGAAAGCCTTACAGCCCCCACCATGCTATCCAGCGCGCGTTGAGCCGCGGCCTTGGAGATATCGGCTGATTTGGCGATTGATTCAATCAATTCGGATTTATTCACGGGGCGTATCCTTCCTTGGATAGTTTCTTATGCAGACCCAGACTGGGGGGCGGACGATCAGATGAAAAGCGCCCTGTCAAAAAATGCAGCGCTTCACATGCAGAATTTACGATGCTGAATGCAAGTTTGTTTTATATCAAGTAGCGAAAGCAGGTGTCAAGCAAAGTTACGTGTTTTGGTCACAAAACATTTGCAAATACGCAATCAACCAACTCGCGATAGCATGGTTTGTATCAATGTTTTGTCACGACCGGCACAACTTCTTTTGCGACGCCGCTGACAGGCGGTACATCCACCGCTTCCACAAGAGGGACAGGATTGCGTTCGAGTGCCGTCTCGAGCACCTTATCGATCCAGCGAACCGGTATTATTTTTAAATTTTTGGTGATCTCATCCGGAATTTCAACGAGATCTTTTTCGTTTTCTTCCGGAATCAGCACCGTCTTGATCCCGCCGCGTGCCGCTGCCAGCAATTTTTCTTTCAGGCCTCCAATAGGCAGTACCTCGCCGCGCAACGTGATTTCACCAGTCATAGCGACGTCGCAACGTACCGGGATACCACTCAATACAGAAACCAGCGCAGTGGTTATCGCGATGCCGGCGCTCGGACCGTCCTTCGGTGTTGCCCCCTCAGGGAGATGAATGTGAAGGTCGTTTTTTTCGTAAAAGTCCTCGGCAATGCCGAGCATTTTTGCGCGGGAACGAACCACGGAGATTGCTGCTTTGATCGATTCCTGCATCACCTCACCGAGCTTGCCGGTTGTATCGACTTTACCCTTGCCAGGCAATCTAGCGGCTTCCACGGTGAGCAATTCACCCCCGACTTCAGTCCATGCCAGGCCGGTAACCTGACCTACCTGATTGGATTTTTCAGCAATGCCGTACGAATAACGGCGAACGCCAAGATACTTATCGAGATTCTTTGCAAGTACCTGCGCCTTGCCTTCTTTTTTCTTTGTTAGCTGCGCCTTGACTACCTTGCGACAGATTCTGGCGATCTCGCGGTCCATGCCGCGAACGCCCGCTTCCCTCGTGTAGTAACGGGTGATGTCGCGCAACGCCGGATCGGCGATGTACAACTCTTCTTCCTTCACGCCATTGGCCTTCATTTGCTTTGGGAGCAAGTATTGCCGGGCAATGTGTACTTTTTCGTCCTCCGTATATCCTGCCAGGCGAATGACTTCCATCCGGTCCAGTAGTGCCGGTGGTATGTTGAACGAATTTGAAGTCGCAACGAACATTACGTCTGACAAATCAAAATCGACTTCAACATAGTGATCCTGAAACGTGTGGTTCTGTTCTGGATCCAACACTTCAAGCAGCGCGCTGGCAGGATCACCGCGAAAATCCATTCCCATCTTGTCGACTTCATCGAGGAGGAACAGCGGGTTTCTGACCCCGACCTTGGTCATGTTCTGGAGGATTTTTCCTGGCATCGAACCGATATAGGTACGCCGGTGCCCTCGAATCTCTGACTCGTCACGTACGCCACCTAACGACATGCGAATAAATTTTCGGTTTGTCGCCTTTGCGATCGATTGGCCTAGCGAAGTCTTGCCCACACCGGGGGGGCCGACCAGACAAAGAATCGGTGCCTTGAGCTTGTCTACCCTGCTTTGCACTGCAAGATACTCGACAATCCGCTCTTTCACTTTTTCCAGTCCGTAGTGATCGGCGTCGAGTACTTTTTCGGCATTGAGCAAATCGGAGCTCACTTTGGTTTTCTTTTTCCACGGCAGACCGACCAGCGTATCAATGTAATTGCGCACAACCGTAGCTTCGGCAGACATCGGTGACATCAGCTTCAATTTTTTTAACTCGGCATCGGCCTTGGTTCGGGCCTCCTTGGGCATGTGTGCCGCTTTGATTTTCTTTTCAAGCTCATCGATGTCAGCACCCTCTTCGGTTTCGCCGAGTTCCTTCTGGATCGCTTTCACCTGCTCGTTCAAATAATATTCACGCTGGCTCTTCTCCATCTGGCGCTTGACACGACCGCGGATGCGCTTTTCTACTTGAAGAATGTCGATTTCTGTTTCCAGCAGGCCGAGTAACTGCTCCAGGCGCGTCGGCACGTCAAAATTCTCGAGGATCTGTTGTTTTTGTTCCAACTTGAGCGGGAGGTGCGCCGCGATCGTATCTGACAGGCGGCTCGCGCTCTCGATACCGGATAACGAAGTCAAGACTTCCGGGGGGATTTTCTTGTTGAGTTTGACGTATTGATCAAATTGAGCAAATAGACTGCGGCGCATCGCCTCAACTTCGTTGTTGTCACCCTCTTCCTGAGCAATGGGCGATACATCGGCTTCGTAGTTTTCCTTCACATTCAGCACGTGATTAATGCGCGCACGGTGAACACCTTCCACCAGCACTTTCACCGTCCCATCCGGTAGCTTCAGCATCTGCAGAATACTTGCGACTGTGCCTACATCGTACAGATCCTCCGGCATCGGCTCATCGTTTGCGGCCGATTTTTGCGCCACCAAAACGACGTTTTTTCCTTCCTCCATTGCGGCTTCGAGCGCCTTGATGGATTTTGGGCGCCCGACAAACAATGGAATCACCATATGCGGAAATACGACGACGTCTCGCAGCGGTAACAGCGGCAAAATTGTAGGTTCAGTGTCTTCAGGGGAATAGGTCATAGCCTGGTCCTTGGAAATGTGCGCGTAAAAGTGTGAATGGAGTAATTGGGGTCCGCCCAAGCGTTCTCAAGCGTTGGGGACCAGAGAGTTGGGAATATGTCTTTTCCCGATGCGCCGGCCGAATCGGCTGCGCCCCTATTTCTGCGCGCCCGCGACCTTCGGCTTGTCGGCATAAATGAGAAGCGGTTTTTGTTCGGTCGTAATGGTGCCCTCATCTACTACCGCTTTTTCCACGTTGCTGAGCGAAGGCAACTCGAACATGATGTCAAGCAGCGCATGTTCAATAATTGAACGCAACCCGCGGGCACCAGTTTTTCTTTCCAGCGCACGCTTTGCGATCGCCGCCAGGGCGGGTTCACGAAACTCCAGTACGACGCCTTCCATCGCGAACAGTTTTTCATACTGCTTGGTAAGCGCATTTTTTGGTTCCGTAAGAATCCGCATCAATGCTTTGACATCCAGTTCTTCAAGCGTGGCAACCACCGGTAACCGCCCCACGAATTCCGGAATGAGCCCATATTTGATCAGGTCTTCCGGTTCACAATCGCGCAGCAACTGGTTGCTTGCTTCACGGTCGTTACCACTGCGCACGTCTGCGCCAAAACCAATGCCGACTCTGTCAGTGCGGTGCTGGATAACTTTCTCAAGGCCACTGAACGCTCCGCCACAAATGAAGAGGATATTGGTCGTGTCGACTTGCACAAACTCTTGATTTGGATGTTTTCGCCCTCCCTGAGGCGGAACCGATGCGATGGTGCCTTCGATCAGCTTTAAAAGCGCCTGTTGGACCCCTTCGCCACTGACATCACGGGTGATGGACGGGTTATCGGACTTGCGGGAAATCTTGTCGATTTCGTCGATGTAAACGATACCGCGCTGCGCTTTTTCTACGTCGTAATCGCACTTTTGCAGCAATTTCTGAATGATGTTCTCGACATCTTCACCGACATAGCCCGCTTCGGTGAGCGTGGTCGCGTCTGCTATCACGAACGGCACATTGAGCAATCTCGCCAATGTCTGCGCCAGCAATGTCTTGCCAGAGCCGGTCGGTCCGATTAACAGGATATTGGATTTTGCCAACTCGACTTCGCCATCCTTTGCGCCATTTTTCAGACGCTTGTAATGGTTATAGACTGCAACCGAAAGAATTTTTTTCGCCTGAATTTGGTCGATCACATATTGATCGAGGATGTCGCATATTTCCTGTGGCGTTGGCAAATCGCTCTTGGAAGTTTTCGCAGCTGGATCGCTTTGCGCTTCTTCGCGAATGATGTCGTTGCACAAGTCAATGCATTCGTCGCAAATAAAAACAGACGGTCCGGCGATTAGCTTGCGTACCTCGTGCTGGCTTTTGCCGCAAAAGGAACAATAGAGCAGTTTTTCGCCAACTTTGTCAGTCATTGCGGAGCCTCATTCAACCAATGCGACGTTCAAGCTATAAATGTGCTCAAACATCCTCCTCTACTTACGGCTGGTGCCTGTTCTCAAGCACTTTGTCGATAATACCGTATTTCAATGCATCCTCCGCAGAGAGGAAATTGTCGCGATCCGTGTCACGCTCCACGACTTCGATTGTCTGACCGGTATGCTTGGCCATAATTTCGTTGAGGCGTTGTTTCAGGAACAACGTTTCCTTCGCGTGAATGGCGATGTCCGATGCCTGACCACGAAATCCACCCGAAACCTGATGAATCATTACCCGCGAATTCGGCAGACACAAACGCTTTCCCTTGGTTCCGGCAGCGAGCAGGAAGGCACCCATACTTGCCGCAAAGCCGGTGCAGAGTGTCGACACATCCGGTTTAATGAACTGCATTGTGTCGTAAATCGCGAGGCCTGCGGTTACCGAACCGCCTGGTGAGTTAATGTACAGCGAAATATCCTTGTCGGCATTTTCGCTTTCCAGAAACAACATTTGCGCGACGATAACGTTTGCCGTTGCGTCATTGACCTCCCCTACCAAAAACACGACACGTTCTTTTAACAGCCGAGAGTAGATGTCGAACGCGCGTTCGCCACGTCCCGACTGTTCAATTACCATCGGAATGTAGCCGAGACCCCGCGTATGATAATGTTCGTGGTCGCCCGGCACCATGCCTGTCAGATCATATGCGTGCGATTGATAGTCGGTGAAGCTTTTCATGATCTCTTTATCTCCATGATTTCGTCGAACGATTGGGTGACGGTCGATACGTCCAGTAACTTCGCCGCCCATTCGACGACGTTATCTTCAAGCACCATGCTTTCGACTTCCGCAAGACGCGATGGTTCGCTGTAGTACCAGCGGACCATCTGCTCAGGATCCTCGAAGCTTTCAGCATGCTCTTCCACCATCGCGCGAATTTGCTCGGGCTTGGCGCGAAGTTCGTTTTGTTTGACGACCTCCGACAAAACAAGTCCAAGCTTCACCCTCTTCTCGGCGCGCTCCACAAACAAATCGGTCGGCAATTGCAGGTCTTTCGTCGTCATACCGCGCGCCTCGAGGTCTTTAACGGCTTGTTCGTGCAATCTCGATATTTCCATTTCGACCAGAGACCGCGGAAGCTCCAGCTCAGAAACGGCCAATAATGCATCCATTACCTGCTCTTTGGTTTTGGCCTGAATTCGCTTTTTCAACTCACGTTGCAGATTTGCTTTGATCTCCGCGCGCATCTTGCCGACGTCACCATCAGCGACCCCCAATGACTTGGCGAACTCTGGGTCAACCAGAGGTAACTTGGGCGCATTCACGACTTTGGCCGTCACCAAGAATTGAACTGTTTTTCCGGCAAGTTCTGGCTGATAGTCAGCAGGAAAAGTCAGGTCAAACGATTTTACTTCGCCGCTTTTCATGCCTATCAATGCGGCCTCGAAATCCGGGAGCATACGGCCTTCGCCAAGCACCACTCCAAAATTCTGCGCATCACCCCCTTTGAAGGGAGCGCCATCTAGCTTGCCCAAAAAGTCAATAACCAGGAAGTCGCTCTTCTCTGCCGCGCGATCAGTCTTGTCATAGGTCGCACGCTGCTTTCGCAACGTTTCGAGTGTATTGTCTACATCGGAGTCAGCCACTTCTGCCGTGTAGCGCGAAAGTGTTTTACCGTTGAGCGTGCCAATTTTGACGTCAGGATATACTTCGAACGTCGCAGTGAATTCAAACTTGTCGGCGGAGTTGCCAGAGTTCGATGGCGCAAAGCGCGGATATCCGGCCACTTGCAGTTGCTGATCCTTAACCGCATGTGCGAATGACCTTTGCACCGAATCGGACATAACTTCCTGGCGCACCTGGAACCCATACTGGTTGGCCACAATATTAAACGGCACCTTACCAGGACGAAAACCGGCCATCTTCGCTGTGCGTGCAATCTGTTTCAGACGGGACGTGATCTGGCTCTCAACCTCTACCGCAGCGAGCGAAACGATCAAATTTCGTTCAAGGCGACTCGGTGAATTGGCTTGCGTTTGCGCTTGCATAATAAAGTCCTTACTGTCTTAAAATTTTGTGTCTTCGATGGTCGCGGACAGTGCATTCCGTCATATCAATGCAGAAGTTGGTGCCTCCACTTGAAAAGACGGGCACCCTGGCGTTTAACACTAGCCGCAACGCCGATAGCTGATTTGGTGCGAAAGAAGGGACTCGAACCCCCACGCCGTGAGGCGCTGGAACCTAAATCCAGTGCGTCTACCAATTCCGCCACTTTCGCGCAGGTTCTTCGACCGCGATTTTACCGCAATCCGCTTGCGTCCGCGCGAGCGTCATTGCTTTTTTATTGAGTCGCAGAGTACCAAAGCGCTTGTTTTTGCAAATATAATTTTCGCTTCTCCCATACTGTCCGCCTAGCGTAGCTTCGCAACCCATTTTGCCCGTCAATCATTACGAAAATTTTCCAGTTGCCTCATGGCTGCTGCCCAGTCGGCTGCGCAAACCCATTGAGACAATTTACGCGTTTGCGAGATCAGCCGATGACTTCGCGGACGAAGGCAGCCTTTCGAACGTGGAACGCATCGACCTGCTGAACGGCTATGAGCATGAGCTTGATCTCATCGAAGCCGGAACTCGTTCGGCAACACCGCTTTTCATCGAACTCGCCAACACGATAGGAGAACACCAGTTGCCACTGCAATTGTTTCGCGATTTGCTTTCGGCATTCAGGCAGGATGTCAGTAAAGCGCGATATGCAAATTTTGATGAACTTATGGACTACTGCCGTCGATCAGCCGATCCCATCGGCAGACTCCTGTTGCATCTCAATCAGCAGACGACACCGCAAAATTTAATACGCAGCGATGCGATCTGTTCTGCGCTGCAACTCATCAATCATTGGCAGGATATAGCGGTGGATTGGCACAAGAATGACGGTGGCCGCGTTTACCTTCCGCTCGACGATCTCACGAATTTTGGATTGAGCGAACGGGATATTGCGAATCAAGTTCGATCACCGTCGTGGGGCAAAATGATGGCCTTCGAGTGTGACCGCGCAAGAAAACTCATGGAGTTTGGTGCGCCGCTTGGTCGGGTTTTGTCGGGGCGCATGGGCACCGAGCTCCGCATGATCATTGCCGGTGGCGGCGCAATTCTAGATAAAATTGATGCCGTGGATGGAGACGTTTTCCGCCACCGGCCGAGATTGTCCAAATGGGACTGGCTAAAGATCGCACCTCGCGCATTATTTTCAATATGACGCCCGACGACTACTGCCAAAACAAAGCCGCTCAAAGCGGTTCAAGTTTTTACTATAGCTTCCGTTTTTTGCCTGTGGACCGTCGCCGCGCGATTACTGCCCTGTACGCCTTTTGCCGTGAGGTTGATGATGTCGCCGACGAGGTCACCGACGTTGACGTTGCGCGGATAAAGCTCGGGTGGTGGCGCGCTGAACTGGCTAACTTGTTCCAGGGGCATCCACAACATCCGGTTACCAAGGCGCTGGTACCTGCGACAAAGTTGTTTGGCGTCGATCAGCGCCGTTTAAACGAAATCATCGACGGCATGGAAATGGATCTCACCCACCATCGTTACCACGACTTCGCAGCGTTAAAGCTGTACTGCCACCGCGTGGCCGGCGTCGTCGGACAACTCTCGGCCGGCATCTTCGGATACACCGACCCGAGGACCCTTGATTACGCCGAAAACCTTGGCCTCGCTTTCCAGATGACCAACATCATTCGCGATGTTGGCGAGGACGCAAGACGCGATCGGATTTACCTACCACAGGATGAATTAGCCAAATTTGGCGTCAGTTCGGACGACATTCTTGCCGCGCGTCACTCGACAGCTTTTCTCCACTTGATGACCTTTCAAACTGAACGCGCAAAGTCATTGTACGACGCGGCTTTCCGGGCACTTTCGCCTGAAGATCGCCGTCCACAGCGGCCCGGGCTCATCATGTCGGCCATTTACCGTACACTTCTGGATGAAATAGAGCGCGATGGGTTTCAGGTGCTCACGCAGAGAATTTCGCTCACGCCAATGCGCAAATTGTGGATTGCGTGGCGCACTTGGATCGTCTCGTAGTGTCAAATGCGACCAAACCGGCACCGACGGTGGCCGTCATCGGTGGTGGCTACGCCGGCATGGCTGCAGCGGTGACGCTCGCCGATGCTAGCGTGCGATGCACCGTGTTTGAAGCGGGGAAAACACTTGGTGGCAGAGCGCGACGGATCGAATATCGGGGCGAAGTCATCGACAACGGACAGCATATTCTGGCCGGTGCCTACACTGAACTGTTGCGGCTAATGCAGCTTGTCGGGGTGCCTGATTCGTCATTGAGGCGCGTCCCGTTAACACTTTCAATACCGCCGGATTTTCTCTTGCGTGCACGGCGAACGCCGCTACTGCCCGGTCCGCTATATATGGGTTGGGCACTTTTGGCGTCAAGGGGACTAACCATCTCGGATCGGCTGGCGGCGATCCGCATGATACTGGCACTGAAGCGCGCCAAGTTTCAAATCGGCGGTAGCAAATCGGTCGCAACATTTCTCGCAGAGCAAACGCAACCACAAAACCTGATTGACCATCTGTGGCAACCTCTGACCATTTCTGCGCTCAATACTCCCTTGGCCAGCGCATCGGCGCAGATATTCGCCAATGTGTTGCGTGATTCGCTCGCATCGAGTCCGGAAGCCAGCGATTTATTGTTGCCCCGTGTTGATCTCACTGCACTTTTTCCCGGGCCAGCCGCTGTGTGGCTCGCGCAGAAAGGTAGCGAGGTGCGCACAGGGGTACGCATCCAGAAAATTCTTTTCACAAACGATCAATACAAGGTTTTTTCTGGCGCCGCCTCGCAATATTTCGACGTCGTCATCCTCGCCGTTGGACCTCATCAGCTGGAAGGGCTGGTGACTGAAATCAAATCACCTGCGCTCGCGTATGAACCAATCGTGACCCTCTATTTCAAGTTTGATCAGCCGGTCCGGCTGGATGAACTTATGGTGGGCCAGATAGATGGATTGGCACAGTGGTTTTTTGACCGACGGGCGCTAGGCTCGAATGCCAGTTCATTGCATGATGGCGGTGGCGGCCTGATTGCAGCTGTTGTTTCGGCGTCCGGACCGCATGAACTGCTCCCTCAAGAGACGCTTGCCGATTGTATTCTGTCTGAGTTGAAACGCCACATTCCCGATCTGCCAGCGCCCGCCTGGTGCAAAGTAGTCTCTGAAAAATTTGCCACGTTTGCGTGTACGCCCGACGTAGTTCGCCCCGATGTGACGACGAGCAACCGTGGGATATTCCGCGCGGGTGACTACGTGGCAGGCGACTATCCTGCGACCCTGGAAGGCGCGGTTCGCAATGGCATCTCGGCCGCGCAAGAAAGCATCGCTTATTTACAAACAGTCGAACCAATCACATGAAACTCACCACCTCTTCATTGCCCGCCGAATATCAGCCGAAGGCCGATCTGCTGAAAGACCGGGTTGTTCTTGTTACTGGCGCGGGCCAGGGGTTGGGCAAAGTCGCCGCGATCGCCTTTGCGCAGCACGGTGCTACTGTCATCTTGCATGGTCGCAATGTGTCAAAACTTGAACGCGTCTACGACGAGATCATCGGTGCCGGGCTTCCGAAACCAGCGATCTCGCCACTGGACTATCTGACAGCCACACAGGCCGAACTGGATGCTTTCGCCCAAGCGATCCACAGCAGCTTTGGCCGGTTGGACGTCTTGTTTCATGGTGCCAGTCACTTTCTCTCATGCATGCCGCTGGCATCGCAAGACCTCGACATGTGGCAGCAACATGTTCGCGTCAACCTCGTCGTGCCGGCTGCGCTGACTAAAGCGTGCATGCCGCTGCTCGCGCGCGCGCCGGGCGCGTCGATTGTCTTCCTTACTGAATCCCACGCGGTCGAGCCCAAGGCATTTTGGGGCGCATTTTCAGCGTCGAAGAGCGCTTTGGCTAACCTTACCGCAACTTGGGCAGACGAAATGGACGGCCATACCAGGGTTCGCTTGAACCTCTGCCTGCCCGGCCCGGTCGCCAGTCCAATGCGCGGGAAAAGCCACCCCGGGGAAGTCGCATCCGGGTTGCGCCCCGTAGAATCGTTGGCACGATATTTTCTTTATCTGGCGGGTGCTGAAAGCGCGCCACTTTCCGGCGCAATGCTGGACTGCCGCGAAAATTAGCCATTTATCCCCTGATCGCGTCGCCCGCACCGTCGCGATATGTTCCGAAACCGGTCAGGATTTCGGTAACATACGGAAAGTCAAAATAATTTGTCGGCTGTTTCACCTGCCGCACTCGCCCCATGCACCCACAGGATCAAGCCAACCACAGTGAGTAATATTCTCGATCAGGGAAACCGCACGTTCATCGGCAGTGTTGTGTTCGTCGATATCGTCGGCTATTCGAAAACATCGGTCTCGGAGCAACTTGTTCTGAAGGATCGATTCACGTCCCTACTTGCCGATTCGCTGAAAGATATTGCGCTTGAGCAGCGCATCATTCTCGATACTGGTGATGGCGCTGCGATGAGTTTTCTGGGCGATCCGGAAGACGCACTATTTGTCAGCATGCACATGCGCGATTTTTTGCAACGTGCCTATGCGGATCTCGGTTTGCCGGAAAATGCCGCACAAGAGGATATCGACATTGGCCCCCAGGGCGCGCTTTCGGTGCGCATCGGTATCAACCTCGGGCCGGTCAAACTGCTGCGAGATATCAATGGTCACCCCAACATCGTGGGTGATGGCATCAATGTCGCCCAGCGCATCATGAGCTTTGCTCGCCCTGGCCAAATCGTCGTGTCGCGTTCTTACTTCGATGTGGTTTCGGTCATTTCCGACGAATACGCCAAACTCTTCAAGTATGAAGGATCGCGAACGGACAAACACGTGCGAGAGCACGAGATCTACGTCGTCGGCGAATCCGTTGCCGCCTTTGATCAAGCCAGAGCGGGCATGGCCGACCGTGCTGCATCGACGAACCCGAAGGCAGTTTCGCAAAATCAAGCCGGCGTCGCGACTGGCACACACGCGCTGAGGGCAGTGGGGGACGACACTGTCGGCGGCGTGACGCTGCCATTCCTGAAAGATCGGGAGAAGCTCACCATCGCCGGTAGTGTGTTGGGTGCGCTGGTATTGGCGCTTATTGTTGCGGCATTGATGAAAAAGCCGGCAGAACCGGCAAAAGTTGATCTGACGGCTGCGCCCGTTAGCGCGCAGCCCGTGCTGCCTCAGTCGGCGGCAGTTGTCACCGTGAGTAACGCGCCGGATACCGCAAAAACTGGCGATCCCCTGCCGACGCCAACATCGACTAACCCCTCGGCGAGTCCGGCATCGGCACTTCCGCCATCCGCGGCAGATCAGGCGAAAACGCCGCCCGACGCTGCCAAAATTGCAAAAACAGTCGCAACTAAAGAGGGTGCGCCTGACGCGCCCAAGATGGCAGCACTCAAACCTGCCGAACTGGGAACAGTGAGCCTGCGTATCGATCCCTGGGGAGAAGTATTTGTGAATGGCCGGGCGATCGGCGTTTCACCTCCGCTTAAATTGCACAAGTTGGCACCGGGCAAATACAAAATTGAAGTCAAGAACGGCACTTTTACGCCGTATGTGACCAACATCGAGGTTAAAGCAAAGGAAGACGTCGGCGTAAAGTACAGGTTTCAGTAGTCCTTGGCAGAATATAGTCCACGAACCACAATCGAGGTCAACAGATGAATCCTACGTCACTAGAAAATCGGAGCGAGCCTTTGATGTACTGGGTTCGGTTTTCTGTCGCGGCAGCGTTGTTGTCGCTAATAGCCGGATGCGCCGTGCCCCCACAAAAACCGTCTGGCCCTACTGCCGAAGAAATCGCCAAACAGGTGCGCGTGGACCGCGCACTGGCAAATCTGAAAGAAGGCCTTAAAAAATACGATAGTGGCAACTACGACGAAGCCATGAATAATTTTTTATTGGCTCTGGACAGCGGACAACTGCCGGTTTCTGAACAATTGACGGCCCGAAAACATATGGCTTTTGTCCACTGTTTGAGTGGCCGCGAAACCAATTGTAAGGAAGAGTTCGAGAAGGTCATCACGCTTGACCCGAAATTCGACCTGACACCAGCCGAGTCCGGGCACCCCATTTGGGGGCCGATATTTCGTTTGACACGAACGGAATCCGAGTTACGCCGGACGGGTCGCGTGCTGCCCGTATCCGTAGTCAAAGCATTGTCGCCTGGTGAAAAGCTTCTTCAGGAAGGTCTGAAAACCTACGAAGATGCCGAGTACAACAAAGCAATCAAGAGTTTTCAGGATGCGCTGAAGGAGGCACTGACGGACGCCAATCAGATCACGGCTCATAAATTCATGGCGTTCAGCTATTGCCTCACCAATCGCACAACACTGTGTCGTGCAGAGTTTGAGTCCATTTTCAAAATGGATGCCATGTTTGACTTGTCACCTGCAGAAACGGGACACCCATCCTGGGGACCTTCGTTCCGTACGGTGAAGGCCAAACAAAAACCCTTGTCGCCCAAAAAATAATGATTGAGACGCTCGGCCGCTACAAGATTCTAAGCATCATCGGGCAAGGCGCGATGGGCGTTGTCTATAAGGCTGTCGATCCGATGATCGACCGTACCGTCGCGATCAAGACCGTAAATCTGAATTTGAGCCGTGACGAAATCGAGGAATTCGAGGCCCGTTTTCAGCAAGAAATAAAAGCGGCCGGTCGCCTGAATCATCCGAACATCGTCACCATTTATGACGTTGGCCGAAACGAGAATATGGCGTATATGGCCATGGAATTTCTCGATGGCAAGGAACTCAAAGACATCCTTGCCGAAGCGGAGCAGTTGCCGGTCGTCGCAACAATGGTCGAGTGGATTGCGCAAATTGCGCAGGGACTCGGCTTTGCCCATGAAAACGACATCATCCATCGCGATGTCAAACCGTCAAACATCATGGTGGTTCGGGGCGGATACGCAAAGATTACCGATTTTGGCATCGCCAGGATGCCGTCCTCAGCGGTCAAGACCATGACCGGTCTGATCCTGGGCAGCCCGCGTTATATGTCCCCCGAACAGGTCATCGGCAGGACACTGGATCATCGGACGGATATTTTTTCTCTCGGCGTGGTGCTCTACGAAGCCCTGACCGGCACGCCACCATTTGACGGCGATAACGTCAACGCCATCATGTATGCAACGGTCAACACACA
>JANYHZ010000215.1 GCA_025362135.1 Betaproteobacteria bacterium
GCCAACTGTTGATATTGTCCCAGAGGTATAGCTAGATGTTGTGCCAGTCTGACCCCAGATCGGCACGTTGGAAAACACACTTCTGCCGCCGTCGATGTGATAGTTCAAGTAGACAATCACGTCAGCCTCGCGCGTAGGCGCTGGGTTCATACCTTTATTTGCTAGTTCACCCTCAATCACGCGCTGGTAGGTTAGGACTTCAAGCGATGACTCTTGCCCTTTGAGGTAACCAAAGGCATAAGTTTTGGGCAGGGGCTTGCCGTCAAGATCGTGAAACGCGACGACATCTGAATGGACCGGACGCATTCCGGCGCAACCAGCGACACAGGAAAGAAACGCTAGAAGAAAGAATATGCGAACCATACGTTCTCCCTTGCATGTTAGTCTGCCAGTAGTTTTCTAAGCAGACAGGGGCACAGAAATCAAAGATACCCTAAGGTTGCGAAAATTGAAAGATCGATATCTCGTACGCGTCATATTCCGTCTTCTGATGATCTAGTTTTCTGGTTCGACACCGCTGTATAGTCAACAATCAGCTTCGGGAGTTATTGTGGAAGAATTCACATTCGGATTGCCTAATTGCGTACCTTCCCGGTTGTACTAATCATTCTTGCATCGCTCACTGGTTTCGGCAGTTCGCCAACTTCGGTAAGCGGCCACGTCCTGACCCGAATTAAGGCCGGGGACCCTATCAACATTGGCTACCGCGAAACTTCCAAACCTTTCTCATATCTTTCTGCGCAAAAAACACCTATCGGGTATTCGATAGATATTTGCAGCCGGATCGTTGATGCCATCAGTAAAAAAGTGGATAAACGGCCGGCTATTAAATACATGCTAGTGACGCCCCAGACTCGGCTCACGCTAATGAAGCAAGGCGCGATAGATCTGGAGTGCGGAGCGACAACAAATACCCTGGCGCGCCAGCAATCCGCCAGCTTTTCCCTGACCATTTTTGTAACGGGCGGGGTTCGCACTCTTGTAAAGGCATCGTCTGGGCTTAGTAGTTGGGAGGACTTGCGCGAAAAGAAAGTTGTATTCACTAAGGGCACTACGTCAGAAGCCACTTTAAAACAGAACAAATCGGCGCCCGGCTTTTCTTTCCAAAGTATCTATAGCAAAGACAATTTAGAAAGCGCTCTTGCCGTCGAGTCTGGGCTAGTAGATGCTTTTGTACAGGACGAAATTCTATTGCGAAGTATGATCGCCAAATTGCGGAACCCGTCCCAGGTTAAGGTAATTGGTGAGCCGCTTTCTCCAGACCCGTATGCTCTTATGCTTCCGCTTGACGATCCCGAATTTAAGCAACTCGTGGACGAGACAATTGCACAATTGGCCAAATCTGGAGAGCTTGCGCGGCTATACAACAAATGGTTCAACAGCCCGTTGCCAGGTGGCGAGTCTATCGAATATCCCATGAACCCGTTGTTCGTAAAACTAATTTCGCAGCCGAATGATCGAGACTTTGTACGGTAAATTCGGTTATTTTTTGCCAACCGGGCAATGGCTAAAATTTACATATTGCGCGTGGCATTCATAAACGTGTCAAATCCGCATTCGTTTCAGCGAGCATTGACGATTGTGGGCGGGCATTAACATAAATAAAACAATTAGTTAGAGCAACTCATAATCCTTTGGTCCCTGGTTCAAGTCCAGGACGGCCCACCACCTTTTCAGAAAATGACCGACTCACACAACGTCCCTGCGGATCTGCATTTCAAATCCGTAAATTACACGGGACTCCAACCCGGATCGCGCCTCATCATCACGGGCGCTGTGCACGGCAATGAAACTTGCGGTGCTGTCGCTATTCATCGGGCGCTCGACGATATTGAGAATCAGCGTTTACGCGTCGTTAGCGGCTCGGTCACGTTTGTGCCGGTGACCAATCCGCTTGCATACGCGCGCCGTGAGCGGGCAGGCGACAGAAATCTGAATCGCAATCTTTACCCCGTCGCGCAGCCGGTCGATTTTGAGGATCACATCGCCAACTGGCTCTGCCCATTGCTGGCACGGCACGAAGTGCTGCTCGACCTTCATTCCACGCGCGCGCAAAACCCCGCCTTCGCCATGCTCGGCCCGGAAAATAATTCCGGTACGCTGCAACCCTTCAAGCATTTCGAAAAAGAAAGAGCGCTCGCCAAACGACTCGGCGTGCACCGGTTTGTCGATGGCTGGCTCGGTACCTACGCGAAAGGCGTTGCGCGGCGCGTAGAAGCCGGGATCGCAAACAAATTGAACACCGATCCACGCTACGGCGTTGGTACCACTGAGTACATGCGCTCAGTCGGTGGTTATGCGATCACGCTTGAGTGTGGCTCACACGATGATCCGCTCTCGCCCGAAGTTGGCTATCGGGCGATTCTCAAT
>JANYHZ010000089.1 GCA_025362135.1 Betaproteobacteria bacterium
CCTTTGAGCTGGCCGAGAAATTCGTCTGCGGCATCGACATGAATGATCTTCATGCGCAGATGTTCACCGAACATCTCCATTACCTGTCTGCCTTCATTGAGCCGCAGCAAACCGGTATCGACGAACACGCAAGTCAGTTGATCGCCAATCGCCTTTTGAATCAGCGCAGCCGCTACGCTGGAATCGACGCCACCGCTCAAACCGAGAATTACTTCCTCGTTGCCGACCTGCTCGCGGATGTGCGCGACCGCTTGCGGGACATATTCAGGCATGTTCCAGTGCGATTCGCAGCCGCAGATGTCGTGGACAAAACGGGAGTAGATTGCGCCGCCCTGAGGCGTGTGGGTGACTTCAGGATGAAACTGGACGGCATAAAAACGGCGCTCTTCATCCGCCATCGCCGCGAGCGGTGTCGTTTCATTCGACGCAATGACAGAAAATCCCGGTGGCAGCGCGGCAACTTTGTCACCGTGCGACATCCACACATCGAGCAGTCCATGACCATCCGGATTTGTGCGGTCCTGTATGTCGTCGAACAATTTCGAATGTCCGCGTGCGCGCACCTCTGCGTAGCCGAACTCGCGAACCAGCCCGCTTTCGACCTTGCCGCCCAGTTGCGCGGCCATCGTCTGCATGCCATAGCAAATGCCCAACACCGGGACGCCAAGTTCAAAAACGATTTGTGGCGCGCGCGCGGTGTGCTCGTCGATCGCCGAGGCATGGCTGCCGGAGAGAATGATGCCCTTCGGTTTGAACGCACGGATCTCGGCATCGGGCATGTCGAAAGGATGCAGTTCGCAGTACACGCCGGCTTCGCGCACACGGCGCGCGATAAGCTGGGTGACTTGTGAGCCAAAGTCGAGGATGAGGATTTTGTCGGTCTCGCGTTCCATTTTTTCAGGCTGCCGCAGTAGATTTGATGGTCCGATGGGTGGAAAAATAGCGCCAGGCGATGATCAACGCCAGCGTCTGCAATATCGCGCTAAGGAAAAATGTGGCCCCGATACGCCAATCGCCGGCAGGGAAATGGCTGACCTTGGCGAGTATGCCCGTGCCGATCACCGGCACGATCACGATCCCGAGGCTGCCTAACGATTGCAACGAACCCATCAGCGCGCCTTGTTCACCCGGCGATGTCGCTTTGGAGACGATTGCCTGCAAGGCTGGGCCTGCGGCGAATGCGAGCAGATTGCAAATTATGAACACGTACATCATCCATCCCTGCGTGGCAAGACCGTACAGGACATAGACAACTGCACCGGAAGCAATACCCAGCAGCGACAGCTTCACTTCGCCGAAGCGTTTCATCAGCCAGCCCAGCAAACCGGCTTGCACGACGGCCGAGGTAAGACCCACACAAAATAGTGCAATGCCGTTCTCCAGCGGGCTCCAGCCGAAGCGAAAGTTGGTATAGAGCACCCAAGTCGTTTGCAGCATGACTTGTGCGAATGTGATGAGCGCAAATACGGCGACGAGACCGCGAATGTCTGGCCGTTTGGCAAGGCGCGCCAGTGACGAAAAGGGATTCGCCCGGGCCAGCGAAAACGCGGTTCGCTTTTCTATTGGCAACGACTCGGGCACAAAGAAATAGCCAAATATGAAGTTCGCCGCGCACAGGCCCGCTGCGACGTAGAACGGCAAATGCAGATTGATGCTGCCGAGGAGTCCGCCCAACATCGGTCCGCAGATGAAGCCCATGCCGAACGCCGCGCCTATCATGCCGAAACTCCTGGCGCGATTTTCAGGACTCGACACATCAGATGCATAGGCACTCGCCACCGACATACTTGCCGAGGACATGCCGCCGATTACCCGGCCGATGAACAACGCCAATAGCGTTGGTGCCCATGCGGTCGCCAGAAAATTGAAAAACATGCCGACCATCGAAAACAGCAACACCGGGCGACGGCCCACCTTGTCGCTCATTGCGCCCAGTATCGGCATGCACAGGAACTGCAGCAGGCCAAAGACCGTCGCAAGAATGCCGTACCAGTAGGCTTGCAGGTCACGGCCCTCGACGAATTCGCCCACCAGTATCGGCAAGACCGGAATCGCCAAGCCGATACCCAGCATGTCGATAAACACACAGATGAGGATGAAATTCAAGCCTGCCGGTTTTGCGGCAGATGCTGAAGTCGGCGCATTGGGTGCGGCAGCCGCATTCGCTGCGGTGCTACTTTCCAAAACGCTTCCGCCAAAATTTTGCGCCCACAGGGTGCCAGGTCAAACCGTAAGTATTCATAGTCGGTTCCTGTCAATCGACGCGATAGTTTGGCGCTTCTTTCGTCATTTGTACGTCGTGCACATGACTTTCGCGCATGCCGGCCGCAGTGATTTCGACGAAGGTTGCTTTGGTACGAAATTCCTCGACGGTCGGGCAACCGACCAGGCCCATCGACGCACGTACGCCACCCATCAACTGGTGAATGATGGTCGTAACCGGCCCCTTGTATGGCACGCGGCCTTCGACGCCTTCCGGCACCAGCTTGTCGGCGTTATTGATGTTTTCCTGAAAGTAGCGATCACTCGAGCCCTTTTGCATCGCGCCAAGCGAGCCCATGCCGCGATAACTTTTGTATGAGCGGCCCTGGAACAATTCGATTTCACCCGGCGCTTCATCGGTGCCCGCGAACATGCTGCCCATCATGACCGCCGACGCGCCTGCAGCGATCGCCTTGGCAACGTCACCGGAATATCGGATACCGCCATCGGCAATGCACGGAATTCCCAAGTGTGCCAACGCACCCGCCGCGTCGGCCACGGCGGTGATCTGCGGCATCCCTACGCCGGTGACGATACGGGTGGTACAGATCGATCCGGGGCCAACGCCGATCTTCACGCAATCCGCGCCGTGATCTGCCATTGCTCTGGCACCCTCGGCAGTTGCGACGTTGCCGCCGATCACCTGTACGTTCGGGTACTTCGCCTTTACCGCCTCGACCATCGCAAGCACACCCTGCGCGTGACCGTGCGAGCTGTCCACGACGATACAATCCACACCCGCTTCAATCAGGGCGCTCGCACGTTCCAGATTGTCACCACCCACGCCAATGCCCGCGCCAACGCGCAAACGACCGAGGTCGTCCTTGCATGCGTCAGGATGATCCTTGGCTTTTTGAATATCTTTCACCGTAATCAAGCCGGCCAGCTCGTAGGTATCCTTGACCACCAGCAATCGTTCGAGTCGATGTTTGTGAATCAGCGCCTGGGCCTGATCGAGTGTGGCACCTTCCTTCACCGTCACCAGCCGTTCGCGCGGCGTCATGATGTTACTGACCGGCTGATCGAGATTGGTTTCAAAGCGGATGTCGCGATTGGTGACAATGCCAACGATTTTTCCTGCATCGACGACCGGCAGGCCGGAGATACCGTGCTGGCGCTGGAGCTGGATCACGTCGCGCACCAGCATGGTTGGCGGCACCACCAGCGGGTCTTTCACCACGCCGCTTTCAAAGCGCTTTACCTTCGAAACTTCCGTGGCCTGTGCTTTGATCGATAAATTCTTGTGCACGATGCCGATGCCCCCCTCCTGCGCGAGCGCAATCGCCAGACGCGATTCGGTCACGGTATCCATCGCCGCAGAAATCAGCGGAAGGTTCAGGCGAATGGACTTGGTAAGTTGCGTGGCGAGCGAAACATCGCGGGGGTGCACGTGGCTGTGTGCCGGAACGAGCAGAACATCATCGAACGTCAGGGCTTTTTTAACGAGTTTCACGTTTCGGACTCCGACAAATGCAGCATTATACGTGACGCCATTCTCCTGCCAAAATTGGGCAGTTTTGGTTGACGCATAAGCCATTTACCGTTACCTTAGCGAAACAGGTCGAAGTTTTTAGGCTAACTCATTGACGATAAAACCGTTTTTAGGTAATTCCCCGATTGACAGCGCGCAACATTCAATGTTGCGCGGTAGCGTATTTACCGCCGCAATATGCGTCGTGCTTTTGGGTGGCTGCGCAGTGCCCGAAGTGACGAAAATTCCGGTCGCCGTCATTGCTATCCCGATGCCGCAAACGCCGACATCGTTGACTGAGGCTGCGGAATCATCGTTGAACGCTGCTGAGCAAAGCGTCATAGAAGCACGTGTCAAGCGCGCACTTTGGACGGCGGCGGTTGAGGAACTTGATCGTGCACGCATGGCAGCCAGGGAATTCGACAGCAACGCGACGGTGCGCCATGCGCGTGAGGTCATCGCCCTGTGCGACCTATCCATTGCGCAGTTGTCAAAGGCACCGGTAAAGTTGCAATGAAAAGTAGCGGCGTTCAGGGGTAACCGAAGCGTCACCAAATTGTAGTGAGGAGAAAAAAATGAAATCACCCGTTCAGTTGTTTATTGCCGTTGCGATCCTGCTTGCGACTGCGACTGTCGCCGCGCAGGTCTACAAATGGGTCGACAAGGATGGCAAAGTTCAGTACACCGATACGCCGCCACCGGCAAGTGCGACCAAGACCGAAGCCAAGAAAGTTGACACTGCTCCTCCTGTTGCATCAACGACCGCCGCATCTGCCAAATCCCTTCAGGACCGCGCCAAGGACTACGACAAACGCAAAACTGACGCCGCGGAGAAAGCGAAGAAAAGCGAGACCGATCAGCAAAATGCCGCCGCCAATGCAGCCAATTGCAGCGATGCGCGTGCCAGTCTTCGCGATCTGGAAACGGGCCGGCCGACTGCGCGTACGACTGAAGCGGGGGTCAGAGAAATTCTCAACGACGAGGCGCGTCAGGCAGAAATGGCAAAAGCGCGTAAATCCATTGCAGATTTCTGCAAGGGCTAGCAGCCTGTCGGAAGTCCCGTAAATGCACGGTACAAATGTGGACTGAATGAAGCGCGAAACTAGCGCTTCGCCTTTACCCAGACCCGCGCGCGGCGCGCCTGTTTCGGATCCGCTTTCAACGGTCGATACATTTCAATCCTGTCCCCTTCACGGAGCAAGTAGTGCGGTGGTCGAATTTTCCCCCAGACACCGGTTGCTACTGGCCGCGCTGAGCTTAGAAACACGGCAATTTGCGGTGTCAGCAGCGCCAACCCTTGTTGCAAAGTCGTGCCTGGCAGGACTTCGACAGCGATCTCTTCCTGATGCTCGCGCGTAGCGCAGGCGAGCCGGATACGCAACCTGTTCACGCACCACCATACAAAGCGTTGGCGCGCGACACGAAACACTCGATCATCGTGTTGGCAATCAACCCGAACACGGGACCAACTGCGGTTTCCAGTACCGCATTGGCAAATGAATAATCGAGCCGCAACGAAACCTTGCACCCCGCATTCCCCAGCGCGGTGAAGTGCCACATCCCCTCCAACTCCTTGAACGGCCCTTCTGCCAGGGAAATTTGCATGCTCTCAGTGCCCTGCTTGGTGTTGGCGGTCGTAAATGTCTGACGGATACCGTGGTAATTGATTTCGATGGTGGCGACAGTGCACAGCGCATCACGCACCAACAGGCGCGTGCCACCACACCAGGGAAGAAACTCCGGATAACGTTCAACCTCATCGACGAGCGCAAACATTTTTGCGGCCGAATGCGGGACCAATGCGGACTTTTGAACGAGCGGCATATTATGGCGATGGGTGGCGAAACAGAATTTTATCCGACTGCCAGCGGTCGCCGACGACTGCGATAAAATCGAGCCATGAGTATTGCCGAAAACAAGAAAGCCTTTTTCGATTATTTCATCGAAGAACGCTATGAAGCCGGAATTGTGCTCGAAGGTTGGGAAGTGAAAGCGATCCGCGCCAGCCGCGCACAGATCAAGGAGGGTTACGTCATCCTGAAACAGGGTGCGTTCTATCTGATCGGCGCGCACATTTCGGCCTTACCCGAAGCCTCCACACACGTGAATCCGGACCCGGTGCGCACGCGCAAGTTGCTGTTGCACGAAGAGGAAATCAAAAAGTTGATTGGCCGCGTGGAACAGCGCGGTTACACACTGGTGCCGCTAAACCTTCATTACAAGGGCGGGCTCATCAAGCTCGAGATCGGGTTGGCGAAGGGCAAGAAGCAGCACGACAAGCGCGACGCGGAAAAAGAAAAAGACTGGAAGCGGGAGCAGCAACAGCTGATGAAACAGAAGACGAAGGAATAAGTTAGAACCAGTATTGACGAGCACTTTCAGCCTCTTTTGCCCTGGGATGCCCGTAGATATTGACGCTTCATTTTTTATACTGGCGATGAGAAGAATGATGAAACAAATACGCTACGTCGATTCCCATACCGGCGGAGAACCTACACGCGTAGTTCTAGACGGATTCCCCGACTTGTCCGCATTGTCGTTGCCAGAACGTGTGGCTGCGCTACGGACGCGCCACGACAATATTCGCGCCGCCGTCGCCGGCGAACCACGCGCATCCGATGTGATGGTGGGCGCACTACTGATGCCGCCAGTCGAATCGGGGTCGGTTGCGTCGGTGATCTACTTCAACAACGTTGGGTACCTCGGCATGTGCGGCCACGGCAGCATCGGCGTGATCGCGACATTGCAGTACCTTGGCAAAATTTCGCCCGGTGTGCATCGACTGGACACACCAGTAGGCACGGTAAGTTGTACGCTGAAGCCGGACGGGAAAGTTTCGATTGAAAATATTTTGTCTTATCGCCATCGGAAAGCGGTGCGGGTAGAAGTTGATGGCTATGGTCCAGTTACGGGAAACATTGCCTGGGGCGGAAACTGGTTTTTTCTGGTCGATGCCGGCGAACAAAAGCTGGTTCTTGCCAACATCGAATCACTGATGAAATTCACTGGCGCGATCCGGCGGTCGTTGGCAAGCGCCTGCATCACCGGCCGCGCTGGCGAAGAGATCGACCACATCGAGCTATTCGGTTCGGCCTCCAATACGTCGTGCGACAGCCGAAATTTTGTCCTCTGTCCCGGCAACGCCTATGACCGTTCGCCGTGTGGAACCGGCACCAGTGCAAAGCTTGCCTGCCTTGCTGCTGACGGCACGCTCGCTGTGGGTGCCACGTGGCGTCAAGAGAGCATCATCGGCAGCGTTTTCGATGGCTCGTATCGTTTGGCTGTAGGCGGCATCATTCCCACCATTACAGGCCAGGCGTTTATCTGTGGCGAGGGTTCACTATTGATGGACCCGACCGATCCGTTTTGCTGGGGTATCGGGTCGGTGCAGGATACTTTCGCACAGGGCTGAGCGTTGCCAATGGCCGATGGCGCTTCTGACGTACTGGTGATTGGTGCCGGTGTGATCGGTCTGGCCTGCGCGTTTCGCCTGGCGCGCGAAGGCCAACGGGTGCTTCTGATTGATCGCGACGCGCCGGGAATGGGTGCGTCGTTTGGCAACGCCGGCCACATCGCCACGGAACAGATTTTTCCGCTTGCGTCGCCCACAGTGATTCGGAGCGCACTGGGCTACTTGTTCGACAATGAAAGCCCGCTTCGCATCCGGCGCGAATATGCCTTATCCATTCTGCCGTGGCTGCTGCGATTCGTCTGGGCCTCCCGCGAAAGTGCCTTTGATCGTGGTGTGAGGGCATTGTCCCGCCTGCAGCAGTCTGCAAGCGCGGATTTGGCCTGTTTGGTGGACGACGCGCACGCCTCGCACCTGCTCAAAATGCATGGCCATCTTGTACTGGTCGAGAAGCCGGAATCCACTGACGCCGCACACAAGGACGTGGCGCGCTTAGGGTCACTCGGCATCACTGCCGATTGGATCTCGCCATCACAGGTCACTGAAATCGCGCCAGACATTACGGCCCCCATCGAGGGGGCGTTAAAATTCACGGGTACCGGCCATGTCAATGATCCGTACGCCCTCTGCATTGCGCTGCACGATGCTTTCCTCGGTGTCGGCGGAAATATCATTCGCACGGAAATTGTGGGAATCGAGAGTACCGGTGATGGGTTTTTGGCGCATGCCCCGGCTGGTGAAAAGTACGCCGCAAGACATCTGGTGCTCAGTTGCGGCGCGTGGTCGAAGCCACTCGCCGCGAAACTCGGCTATCCGGTACCGCTCGACACCGAACGCGGTTATCACGTCACGCTGCCGGGTGTGATTCCCCGATTCACCGTTCCAGTCGCATCGTATGAACGCAAGGTCATCATGACACCGATGTCGTGCGGTCTGCGCATGACGGGTACGGTCGAGTTTGGTGGCTTGCACTTGCCACCGGATCCAAAACGCTTTGCGCTGTTGACACGCCATATGCATGCGCTCGCCGCGAATATCCCCACCGATAACGTAACGACATGGATGGGGTTTCGCCCATCATTGCCGGATCATCTACCCGTTCTGGGCCGCGTGCCAGACGGCAGAAATTTGTATTTTGCGTTCGGCCACCAGCATCTCGGGCTGACGCTGGCCGGCGTCACCGCACGCATTATCTGCGCGCAAATCATGGGACGTGAACCGGGAATAGTGCTGACACCGTTTGCGCCAGATCGCTTTTGATCAAACCTCGCCGCGTACCATTTTCAGCAGACGATCCACCACCGCTTCGCCGTCAGCGCGCAATCCATTGTGTTCGTACTGGTTGGTGATCCAGAGTCTCATATTCGGCACGATACGAGCTGTTTCTTCCGAAAATTCGCGGTGCACGTACATGTCATCGAAGTAGACCGCAGCCGCGACGGGCACGCGGTTTTGCTTCAGCTTCTCCACGTCGTACAAGATTGGCCACGTCGAATCCCCGGCAATTATTTCGGCAGCCTGTTTGAGTGGTCGCAACTGCGGGTAGGTATCAAACATCCACGGATAAATCATTTCGCCAGTAAACAAAATCATGTCCTGCCGTTCAAGGCTGAATTCGGGGTATTCACTCAGTAAACGCTGCGCAGACCAATTGCTGGCAGCCTGTTGCGTGTAGCACGCTTCCTGCATCAACGAAAAAATCGGGTTGGTATCGAACGACTGAAGCTGTTCGAGATGGAACAGAAAATTCCAGTTCATTTCCTGCCTGTTGTTTCCATCGACACCATCGACGAAGGCCTCTTCAATCAGATAGTGAATTGCCTCGAAGCCATCGCTCATGCCAAATTGCAATCCCAATTGCAGAAAACGCTGCGCGGTGAGCCGACCGCCGCTGGGCATCGTTACATCTACGTCACGCAAATGGCGCACGATACGGCGGACCTTTTCCATGTCGTCCGGATAGCGCTGGTAGTAAAGGCGATTCTTGTCGATCACCCGCTTGTAGGTGGCGCGGTACACATCGTCGGCCGGGCGTGTGAGTGAGGGAATGCCGCCGGTAATCAGCACTTCCCTCAAGCCCTCAGGCGCGGCGGAAAGGTAACGCATCGAACAGAAACCGCCGTAGCTTTGCCCGAGAATGCCCCACGGCTGATCGCCGATCAATTGTCTGCGGATGGCTTCGGCATCACGCACGATGTTGTCGGTGCGGAAGTGTTTGAGATAGTCGGCTTGTGCCTGCGCCGAGCCCAATCCGCGCATGGTTTGCGCGGTGATTGGCTTAGAGAGTCCGGTCCCCCGTTGATCGAGCAACACCAGCTTGTAGTCTTTGAGGACGCGCTTGATCCAGCCGCTATTGCCGATGGGACGCGGCGATCCAGACCCCGGCCCGCCCTGAAAGAAAATCATATAGGGCAAATCGGTATTTTCCATGCCTGCCGCGACAACGATCCGAGCGAAAACTTCCGTCTTTTTATCGGGATTCGCGTAATCGAGTGGTAGCTCGAACAAACAATTTTTGAGTACAAGACCTGGCAGGGAAGTAGTGGTGTGTCTCATTGGCTTTCCATGTGGAATACGAAAAATCTAGCATTGGTGCGGCACCTGGAACATTTGTGGCCTGGAGTGCGCGCTGGTGCTTGTTCCTTATCATCTAAGGCGGGCCTGTTGAATTCTTGCAACGCAAAAAAAGACCGGTACACGACCGGTCTTCTGAATTGGGGTGGATGATGGGGTTCGAACCCACGACAACTGGAATCACAATCCAGGACTCTACCGCTGAGCTACACCCACCGTTGATCGTTTTGATGCTGCGACATCTGGTTGCATGATGATCCTTGGTGTAGCCGCAAACAAGTGCCATACCTATTACGAAGATATTTCTGCAGCGTATTTGCTGCACTGCTTCTGCATGCTTCCCAATATCCGCGGGTCGCATCAAGGCACTTTGCTCACGGATTCTGCGCTTGGCTTCGATGGTTTGCCCGGGAGGACAAGCACCTGCTATCGCCAGCTTAGCCACCTAAGGGGGTGAACAAAAACCGCCGAAAACGTTGCCAACTAATGTTCATTTTACCTATAGCCCACCAAAAATGCACCAGATTTGTAATTTTGGCTTTAACGCCTGTAGCCGGCACTTCACGTCGAAGAAACGCGCAGGCAAGACTTCGCGAACACCGCAGAGGCGACGCGCATTTTTTCCCACATCGAGAGTCGGTACAACTTGATCGGAGCGCCCGACAACGAACCATCTGCGGTTTCAAATGACAACAGCCAAGGCGTTCGACCGAATAAAAGAGCGACTCAATTGTCCAATGAAAAGTGGACAGGATCACATGCGCGTTAGTATGATCCGATCTCCGCGTGTATCGGAGCACCAAAATGTGTGGCATCGTAGGCGCAATATCCAATCGCAATATCGTCCCCATTCTCACCGAGGGCTTGAAGCGCCTCGAATATCGCGGCTACGATTCAGCGGGTATCGCCGTACTCAGCGCCAACAATAGCGCGATCAACCGGGTACGCCGCGTCGGTCGCGTCGCGGAAATGGAGGCGGGTATCGCTGCCGAGAATCTCACCGGCATCCTTGGCATCGGCCACACGCGCTGGGCCACGCACGGCGGCGTGACCGAGCCCAACGCACACCCGCACGTTTCCAACGACGAAATCGCCGTCGTTCACAACGGCATCATTGAAAATCACGAGGCCCAGCACGAACGCCTCAAACAACTCGGCTACAGCTTTGAGTCGCAGACTGACACGGAAGTCATCGCGCACCTCATCCACTACTACTTCAAGTCCACCAAAAATCTATTCACCGCCACACAACAGGCCGTACGTGACTTACACGGTGCCTATGCGATTGGAGTCGTGGCGGTCGGCGCACCCGACGCAATGGTGTGTGCGCGCGTGGGCTGCCCGCTGCTCATTGGTTTGGGTGACACGGGCAATCATGAGAACTTCATCGCGTCCGACGTCTCCGCCATTCTTCCCGTCACCCGCCGCGTGATGTATCTGGAAGAGGGTGACGTCGCCGAACTCACCCGTGAAGGCATCAGCGTCGTTGACCGTGCGGGAAATACAGTCGAGCGCGGCGTTTTCACCTCCGATCTTTCAGCCGAAGAGTCGGAGCTCGGTCCTTACCGCCACTTCATGCAAAAGGAAATCCACGAACAACCCCGCGCGATTTCCGACACACTCGAAGCGACACTGGCTGTCGGGATAAAGAGCGCGTTGTTCGGCGCGCGCGCGGAGGAAGTTTTTAGCCAAAGTGAAGCCGTACTCATCCTCGCCTCAGGCACCAGCTACTACGCCAGCATGGTCGGCAAGCAGTGGATCGAAACCATCGCACGCATGCCCTGCAACGTCGAGCTGGGCCACGAATACCGCTACCGCGACTCCATCCCCAATCCGAAACAACTCATCGTCACACTTTCCCAATCCGGCGAAACTCTGGACACGATGGAGGCCCTGAAGCGCGCCAAAGAACTTGGCCACACCAACACGCTATCCATCTGCAACGTACGCGAAAGCGCCATCCCACGCGCGTCGTCGCTCGTGTTCTACACCCGAGCCGGCAAAGAAATCGGCGTGGCTTCCACGAAAGCCTTCACTACACAATTGATCGCGCTCTTCATCCTGGCGCTCACGCTCGCGAAGGCGCGCGGTCGCCTCACAACTGAGCAGGAAGCGGATTACCTCGAACAGCTGCGCTACGTCCCTGGCAGCGTGCAACACGCGCTGAATCTGGAGCCGCAAATTCAGGCATGGGCGGAAAAATTCGCGGAGAAAAATCACGCGCTGTTTCTCGGTCGCGGCCTGCATTACCCCATTGCGCTCGAAGGTGCCTTGAAGCTCAAAGAGATTTCGTATATCCACGCCGAAGCCTACCCTGCTGGTGAATTGAAGCACGGCCCACTCGCGCTCGTAGACGCCGAAATGCCGGTCGTCGTGATCGCACCCAACGATGCCATTTTGGAAAAAGTCAAATCGAACATGCAGGAAGTGCGCGCACGTGGTGGTGTGCTATTCGTGTTCACCGACCTCGATAGCAACTTCACCGAAAGCGAAGGCGTGCACGTTATCCGTGCGCCCCGGCACGCTGGTCTGCTCTCCCCGATCGTGCATGCGATCCCGGTGCAGTTGCTGGCCTATCATGCGGCGCTGATGAAAGGTACCGACGTTGATAAGCCTCGCAACCTGGCTAAAAGTGTGACGGTCGAGTAACAGTTGTCACCGGGCTCGTCTGGTGTTTTTCGCCAATAAAGTCGGTCACATGCAAATGTAGGCAGTTACAGAACCCAGAAAAATGTAAGGCAATTAAAGTCGATTACAACTCACTCAATACGCGCCTAAATTCCGTGAAACCAGGGGCAAATGCGCTATGGGAAGCAATAGCGGCCGGCCCTCAAAAGGACGCCCAATTCTCCGAAATCTGGAGTGCTCAAATGACGGCTTTCCAAGGCAACTGCAGTTACCGATATTACGCGGCGAAGATCGTAATCAGGCGTGTCGCAGCGGCACGAAGTGGCACTGGAAAAACCGCATTTGAAGCAGTCCCTACACTTAAATGCCACGGTGTCACAGTTGGTAAGTATTCATGAACTCGCGATGTGCCATTTGCGAAATCGCAAAACGACTAACCCAACACCAAACATGTGAGCGCGGCAGACTACACCGTCACGCATAATATGCACAATTCGCTTCCAGCATGGCTTCCCTATTTCGAATTTTGTAGCCATAAAAACGACGCTCTGCTGAACCAGGGCAAGATTACGCGCCAGACAACACGCGCCCCAAACGCAACTAGTCAATATTGACGGTCGAAGTCCTTCCTGTGCCTGTAGGGACTATGTACGCCGATGCCATTAGAATGAGAGCGACCGACGAGTGCGCTGCCATTGTGACCTGAAATTTGAAAAATGAAGCCAATAGCGGGCACCGTGCAATGCTGACCAATTCGGGTGAGCAAGCGAACAGAACAATGACGATGGCAAAAACCACCAAGAAGAAATCAGACTCCACCGCCAACATCGGCTTCGAAGCCAAGCTCTGGCTCGCTGCCGACAAGCTGCGCAACAACATGGACGCGGCGGAATACAAGCACGTTGTCTTGGGCCTCATCTTCCTCAAGTACATCTCCGATACCTTCGATGAACATCACACCAAGCTCGTCGAAGGCAAGGGCGAGTTCAAAGGCGCGAACCCGGAGGACAAGGACGAGTACCTCGCCGCCAATGTGTTCTGGGTGCCCTCGGTGGCGCGCTGGGCGCACCTGCAGGCGCGCGCCAAGCAACCGGGCATCGGCAAGGACGTGGACGACGCCATGGTCGCGCTGGAGCGCGATAACCCGCGGCTCAAAGGCGCGCTTAACAAGAACTACGGCCGCGCCGATCTCGACAAGCATCGCCTGGGCGAACTCATCGACCTCATCGGCTCCATCGATTTGCTCCCCTCCATTTCATCCCCTCTCCCGCTCGCGGGAGAGGGTGGCCGCAGGCCGGGAGAGGGCAAGCAGGGCACGGTAAATCACTCCTTCGATCTTCTAGGCCGCGTCTTCGAATACTTCCTCACCCAAGTCGCCAGCGCCGAAGGCAAGAACGGCGGCCAGTTCTACACGCCGTCCTGCGTGGTGCGCCTGCTGGTGGAAATGCTGGCGCCGTACAAGGGCCGCATCTATGACCCCTGCTGCGGTTCGGGCGGCATGTTCGTGCAATCGGAAAAATTCGTCGAAGCCCACGGCGGCAAACTCGGCGACATCAGCATCTACGGCCAGGAGAGCAACCCCACCACGCGCCGCCTCGCCGTGATGAACCTCGCCCTGCGTGGCATCGAAGCC
>JANYHZ010000226.1 GCA_025362135.1 Betaproteobacteria bacterium
CGGGTGGGCGCCGGTATCGGTGTCGGTGGCGACAATCTGGAACGCGCGGCGGCATTGATTGAAGCAGGCGTGGATTGCATCGTCGTCGATAGCTCGCACGGTCACGCGCAGGGCGTGCTCGATATGGTCAGGGCCGTGAAAGTGAAGTATCCGGACGTGCAGGTGATTGGCGGCAATGTCGCTACCGCCTATGGCGCAAAGGCAATGGCTGACCACGGTGCCGACTGCGTGAAGATCGGTGTCGGCCCGGGCTCGATTTGCACGACGCGCATCGTCACTGGCGTAGGCATGCCGCAGATCACCGCCGTGGCGGACGCGGCAGCAGCATTGGAAGCCTTGGGAATACCCTGCATCGCTGACGGCGGCATCCGTTATTCGGGTGACGTCGCAAAAGCTATCGCTGCTGGTGCGTCAGCGGTGATGATGGGCAGCATGTTTGCAGGCACTGATGAAGCGCCGGGTGAAATTGAATTGTTCCAGGGCCGCTCGTACAAGAGTTATCGTGGCATGGGCTCGCTGGGCGCAATGCAAAAGGGCTCGAGTGATCGTTACTTTCAGGAGAACATCAACAACGCCGACAAGCTGGTGCCGGAAGGTGTTGAAGGTCGGGTGCCGTATAAAGGTCCCGTCACCACCATCATCCATCAATTGATGGGGGGCGTTCGTGCCTCGATGGGTTTGGTTGGCTGCCCGACGGTCGAGGAATTTCGTACCAAAGCAAGCTTCGTGGAAATTACTGCAGCGGGAATGCGCGAGAGCCATGTACATGACGTGCAGATGACGAAAGAAGCGCCGAACTATCGCGTCGACTAAACGGATTTACCGATGAAACTATTTGGCTCCCCTGGCTGCGGCTCGGCAGTCGTCGAGGTCGCTTTGCAACTCGCCAATCAGCCATACGAATATGTTCAAACGTCGTTCTGGGATCAGAACGAAAATTTCGATGCGCTGAAAAAAGCCAATCCGCAGGCCAAGGTACCAACGCTGGTGCTGGACGACGGCACCGTGATGACCGAGAGCGCGGCAATGCTCTTGTATTTCGCTGACCGGATACCGGGCTTCATTCCGTCCGATCCGGCTAAACGCGCGCAGTTTTATCGCTGGATGTTATTCATCCCCGCAAATATTTATGCGATGTTCGATATCGGTGATGAGCCATCGCGTTGGGTGGATGACGAAAAAACACAGCAAGTGCTGAAAGAGAAATCGGTTGAGAAACAGAAATTTTTCTGGGGCCTTATCGAAGAAAATCTGCTTCCTGCGCCGTACCTGCTGGGTTCCTCGATGACTGCGCTCGACGTTTATATCGCTATGGTCAGCAGATGGCGTCCGGGGCGTGCTTGGTTCAATGAAAACTGCCCGAAGCTGGCGGCTGCGGTGGCGCTGACCGAGCACCATCCGGTCGTTGCAACAATATGGGAGAAAAATTTTGGAAAGTAGTACCACGACGAATGAAGTCTCCGCATCCGAAACGACCGAAGTCACTCACAAAGTAAAACCGGCCGGCCTTAACTTCATTCTCGTTTGCGTGTTCATCGATATGCTGGGTATCGGCCTGGCGATACCAGTGTTGCCGATACTCGTCGGCGAATTCGTTGAGGGGCGCGATCTGCAGGCCTATTGGTTTGGCATTCTCGCGACCGTATTCGGATTGCTGCAGTTTCTGTGCATGCCGATCCTAGGCGCAATGAGTGACAGGATAGGTCGTCGCCCGGTGTTGCTCTACTCGATGGTTGGCATGTTCTTCAATTTTCTCGCAACCGCGTGGGCGCCTACGCTGTCAATGTTGTTTATCGGACGCGTTATTGGTGGCATGTCTTCTGCAAGCATGTCGGTGGCAAGTGCGTATGCGTCCGATGTTTCGACCCCGGAAAATCGCGCCAAGAGCTTCGGCAAGATCGGTGCCGCTTTCGGTATGGGCTTCATCGTCGGCCCGATGTTAGGTGGCTTGCTCGGCAGCGTCAATCTGCATTTACCCTTCTATGTCGCGGCAGGTTTGTGTGCCGCGAATTTTATTTTCGGTTTTTTCTTTGTGCCGGAATCGTTGCCTAAAGAAAGACGCACTGCGTTTTCACTGGCGCGGGCGAATCCGTTTTCGTCTTTGTTGCGGCTTGCCAGGCGGCCTGATATTCGCGGACTGGTCGCGGTATTCGCGCTCGTCACGTTCGCGCAAGTCATGCTTCAAACCACCTGGGTGCTTTATACGAATTTTCGCTTCGGCTGGAGCCCTCGTGACAATGGCATCTCGCTGTTTTGCGTCGGTCTTACTGCAGTCGTCGTGCAGGCAGGTTTGCTGGGCTGGCTGATGAAACGCTTCGGTGAAGTGAAGCTGTCGCTGCTGGGTATCGCTTCCGGCGCGATCGTTTTTGTACTGTACGGCCTGGCTACGCAGGGGTGGATGATGTACGTATTTATCCTCTGCAATTTGCTTGCGTTTGCGGCGGGCCCGGCATTACAGGCGATCATTTCCAAGGCAACCGATCCGCGTGAGCAGGGTGCCTTGATGGGTTCGCTGCAAGCGATGGGCAGCCTTGCCATCGTCGTGGTACCAGTCATTGGTACCGGCGTTCTTGCCAAGGTCAGTCATTTCCCGGCTAACGATTGGCGCATCGGCGCCACGTTTTTCCTGAGCGCCGTCATGCAGACCATCGCGTTGTTTATTGCGTGGCGATATTTTGCGACGCACCGACCCGCCAAACCGGCCATCACTCCCGTTGCCACGACCTGAAAATATGGAACCCCTGACCGACAAAATTCTCATCCTCGACTTCGGTTCACAAGTCACGCAACTCATCGCCCGTCGCGTGCGTGAGGCCGGTGTGTACTGCGAACTGCATCCCTTTGATATGCCGGACGCCGATATCCGCGCCTTCAATCCGAAAGGCATCATTCTCTCCGGTAGCCACGCTTCGGTGATTGAGGACGACACGGCGCGCGCGCCGCAAATCGTGTTCGAGCTTGGCATCCCGGTGTTGGGCATCTGCTACGGAATGCAGACGATGGCAGCGCAATTGGGCGGCAGGGTCGAGAGCGGACTGGTGCGCGAATTTGGTTATGCCGAAGTGCGCGCGCGCGGGCATTCGAAACTGCTCGGAGGCATTCAGGACCGCGCAAACGCAGATGGTCACGGGCTGCTGGATGTATGGATGTCACACGGCGACAAAGTCGCAGAGCTGCCGCCGGGATTTTCTGTAATTGCGTCGAATGAATCAACGCCACTGGCCGCGATGGCAGACGAATCGCGCGGTTTCTATGCCGTCCAGTTTCATCCCGAAGTCACGCACACGCCGCAGGGCGGCGCGATCTACAACCGGTTTGTGCATGATATCTGCGGTTGCCAATCGCACTGGAACATGCCCGAATACGTGCCGCAGGCAGTCGCCAATATTCGCGAACAGGTTGGTGATGAGGAAGTGATCCTGGGACTCAGCGGCGGTGTCGATTCGAGTGTTGCTGCGGCACTCATTCAGCGTGCCATCGGCGACCAGCTTACCTGCGTGTTTGTCGATACCGGTCTGCTCAGGCTTCATGAGGGCCGACAGGTGATGGAAATGTTTGGTGAGCACATGAAGATGAAAATCATCCACGTTGATGCGGCTGATGACTTTCTCGGCCAGCTCAAAGGCGTATCCGACCCGGAACAAAAACGCAAAGTCATCGGTCGTGTATTTGTGGAAATTTTTCAGCGCGAAGCGGCAAAGTTGCCCTCGGCAAAATGGCTGGCGCAGGGAACGATTTATCCGGATGTCATCGAGAGCGCCTCAGCGAAAACAAACAAGGCCACCACCATCAAGTCGCATCACAACGTCGGCGGCCTGCCCGAATCGTTGCATCTGAAGCTGCTCGAGCCGTTGCGTGAATTATTCAAGGACGAAGTGCGCAATCTCGGCGTGGCACTGGGGTTGCCGCGCGCGATGGTGTTTCGTCATCCCTTCCCCGGGCCGGGTCTGGGCGTACGGATCCTCGGCGAAGTTTCCCGTGAAGCGGCTGATTTGCTGCGACGCGCCGACGCAATTTTTATCGAAGAGTTGCGCGCCACCAAAGATGCCCAGGGCAATAGCTGGTACGACAACGTTGCGCAGGCGTTCGCCGTTTATCTACCGGTAAAGAGTGTCGGTGTGATGGGCGACGGTCGCACGTATGAAAATGTAGTGGCGTTACGCGCCGTGCAGACCACCGATTTCATGACGGCACACTGGGCGGAATTGCCGTACGCGCTGCTTGCAAAAGTATCCAATCGCATCATCAACGAGGTGCGCGGCTTTAATCGGGTGGTGTACGACATATCCGGGAAACCGCCGGCGACGATTGAGTGGGAGTGACCCAAATCATATGCAAAACTATTGATTATTTGTAGAGTTTTGCGTATGTTACGGCATGGTCTCCCTCGAATCTTACCTCGACGATCTGCTTGGGCACGGTCGCGCCTACTTCTCCCGGAATGATGTAGCCGCTGCGCTGGGCCTAAAGCCGCAGGCACTAGCTGCGGCGCTCACGCGGGCAATCAATAAGCACCGCTTGGCGAACCCCAGGCATGGCTTCTATCTCATCCTGCGCCCGGAAGACCAGATCGCCGGCGCGCCAGACCCCGTGAAGTGGGTCGATCCGCTGATGAAGCATCAAGGGATCGACTACCGCATTTCGCTCCTGCGCGCGGCGGCATTCCACGGCTCGTCGCATCAGGCCAGCATGGTCTTCCAGGTCGTCGTCCCTAGGCAGTTGCGTGACTTCGAACTGGGTCGTCACCGCCTGCAGTTTCTCTATCAGGGTCCCGAGGCATTTGCTCAACTCAACAAGCCCGAGCTGGTCGGTCAGATGAAGAGCGATGCCGGCTTCGCAAAGGTGGCCGGCGTCGAGCTGACGCTGCTCGACTGCGTGCGCTACTTCCACAAGGCGGCCGGCATTAATGGCGTCGCGCAAATCGTCAAGGATATCGGCGCCAAAGCCAACCCGCGCATGCTGGCAACGGCGGCGGCTGCATATGAAAACTCGGCGGTACGCCGGCTCGGTTATTTGCTTGATCGGGTGGGGCACAGTCGCCAGGCCTATGCGCTGGCGCCCTTCGTCAAACAAGCCAAGACGATGCTGCCACTGGATCCCGCCGTGAAGCCTATCGTGGCAGCGTTGGCCCAGGCTCACGAGAGAAATGCGAAATGGAAGCTCATGATCAATGAAAAACTGGAGATCGCAGAATGATTCCCACCGCCTTCCTGCAGGCGTGGAGTGTCAAAGCGCCTTGGCCTGACTTGAGGCAGGTCGAGCAGGACCTGATCATCAGCCGCGCGCTGTGCGACCTGTTCAATGCGCCGACGCTGAAGGACAAGATAGCGTTCCGGGGCGGAACGGCAATCCACAAACTGCTGTTCAAGCAGCCGCTGCGTTATTCGGAAGACATCGACCTCGTGCAAGTGAAGGCTGAGCCCATCGGTGCGACGGTCGACGCGATCCGCGAAGCGTTGTCGTGGCTTGGAAGATGTCAACGAGAGCAGGCAGGTCACTCGATGCATCTGGCGTTTAAGTTCACACCCGAGGTCGATTCCCAGGCAACGCTTAAGCTCAAGGTCGAGATCAACACCCGGGAACACACGAACTTTCTTGGCATCAAGCGGTATCCCTTTGCATTAGAAAACGACTGGTACCGAGGAACCACCGAGATCGCGTCTTTCGAGCCAGAGGAATTGTTCGGCACGAAGCTGCGCGCGCTGTTGCAACGGCGGGCGAGCCGCGACCTGTTCGACTTGCATCAGGGACTGGAGCAACTCACGCTGGTCCCGGAAAAGGTCATTGCATGCTTTGACCACT
Organism: Betaproteobacteria bacterium; assembly: GCA_025362135.1. Classification (GTDB taxonomy): domain Bacteria; phylum Pseudomonadota; class Gammaproteobacteria; order Burkholderiales; family Usitatibacteraceae; genus UKL13-2. Next base: position 5,803 of record JANYHZ010000226.1, read on the forward strand.
ATCTGGCACTTGAAGGCAAGCCGATTACGCGTGCGATCGCTGAGCAGCGCATGCTGGAAAAGCTCACCCGGAGCCTGACCGAGGACATCACGCCGTTGCTGCCAGTGGGGATTCAATTTGGAGATTTAGACGCGATCCATGCCTTCGAGCGGGTTTGGATAGAGCTGATCGCGAGGATGGGCGGGGAGGGGTGGAAGCTCGCGGAACCGGTGCTCGAAGAATTGCGCGTGAAGAGATTTCCGGGACTTCTGACGTCACGGGATCAGTTGCGGCGTGCGTGATCATATGGACGGCTTGATTACCGGTTATGGGGCCCATGGTTGAACGCGATCCATCATCGGAATTGAAGGCTGAAAACGCCCGGCTGATCGCACTGCTGGAAGCGAACGGCATTCAATGGCGTATGCAGCAGCCGGAGCGCTCATCGCCAGCGTCAGCGCCGGAGCCCTCACGGCTTTCCACCGACGAGAAAGTGGCACTATTTCGCCGGTTGTTCCGCGGGCGCACGGATGTCTACCCGATTCGTTGGCAGAGCAAGACTACGGCCAAGTCCGGTTACTCGCCAGCCTGCGCCAACGAGTGGCGTGCCGGTGTCTGCGAAAAGCCGCGCATCAAATGCGGGGATTGTAGCAACCGAATGTTGATTCCGCTTTCCGATTCGGTCATTTTCGACCATCTGGCCGGCGAGCATACGGTTGGCGTGTATCCCCTGCTGGAGGACGATACCTGCTATTTCCTCGCCATCGATTTCGACGAGGCCGAGTGGAGAGACGACGCTCGCGCCTTCGTGCAGTCGTGTGGTGAACTTGGCGTGCCCGTTGCTCTCGAGATTTCGCGCTCCGGCAAAGGGGCGCACGCCTGGGTGTTCTTCGCTGGCCGGGTCTCGGCTCGCGATGCCCGGCGCCTGGGCACGGCCATCATCAGCCACACCTGTTCGCGAACTCGGCAATTGAAATTGGAGTCTTACGACCGCCTGTTTCCCAATCAGGACACGATGCCCAAGGGCGGCTTTGGCAATCTGATCGCATTGCCCCTGCAGAAGATACCCCGTGAGAACGGTTGCAGCGTATTCGTCGATGCGGAACAGCGCCCCTACCACGACCAATGGGCATTCCTCGCTTCGATCCAGTTGATGGCACCGCACGACATCGAGCCGACCATCCTGCGTGCCACGGGCAGGGCGCATCCACTGGATGTCACTTTCATCGACGAAGAAGACTTGGCCACACCGTGGAAGCGTTCGGCCCCGTCGACGAAGCAGCTGCCGGGGACAATGCCGAAGTCACTCACTGTGACGCTGAGCAATCTCATCTACTTCGAGAAGGCGCAGCTGCCGCAATCGCTGGCCAACCGCCTGATCCGCCTTGCCGCGTTTCAGAACCCGGAGTTCTACAGGGCACAGGCGATGCGGATGTCGGTCTGGGACAAACCGCGCGTAATCGGCAGTGCCGAGAACTACCCACAGCACATTGCCCTGCCGCGCGGATGCCTGGATGCCGTGCAGGAATTGCTGAGAGACAACGGCATCCGCAGCGAACTGCGTGATGAGCGTTACGGCGGCGAGCCGCTGGAAGTCACCTTCGTCGGTAAGCTGCGTCCCGATCAGCAATCGGCGGTTGACGCAATGTTGAGCTATGACGCTGGCGTGCTGTGCGCGCCTACCGCCTTTGGCAAGACGGTCGCGGCGGCAGCGATGATCGCCAGGCGTGGCGTGAACGCCCTGGTACTGGTGCACCGCACCGAGTTGCTCAAACAGTGGCAGGAGCGTCTGCAGGCCTTCCTTGGCATCGGCAAGGGCACGATCGGAACAATCGGCGGCGGCAAAGCCAAGCCCACAGGGAAGATCGACATTGCGGTGATGCAGTCTCTGTCGCGGCAGGGTGAGGTGAACCCGCTGGTCGAAAACTACGGTCACGTCATCGTGGACGAATGCCACCACGTCGGCGCGGTGTCATTCGACGCCATTCTGAAGCGCACCAAGGCGAAATACGTGCTCGGCCTGACCGCCACACCGTTCCGCCGCGACGGCCAGCAACCGATCATCTTCATGCAGTGTGGCCCGATTCGGCACACGGCGGCGAAACCAGCCGGCGCCCCGCACGACCTGGAGGTGGTGCCGTATTCGCTACATGCACGGATCGACCTGCCGACCGAAGCGGGAATTCAGGATGTGTTCCGGCACCTCGCCAACGATCAGGCCCGAACGGTCGCAATTTCTGGCGAAATCGAATCCGCCTTCAGCCAAGGTCGCAAGGTGCTGGTGTTGACCGAGCGCACCAACCATCTCGATGCCATCTCGGCGGCATTGGACGGAAAGATTCCGCCACCGTTCGTCCTACACGGCCGGATGTCACGGAAGCAGCGAGCAGCGCTTATCGGGCAACTCGAGGCTTTACCAGCGGAAGCCCCGCGCGTACTGCTCGCGACTGGCAAGCTGGTAGGGGAGGGCTTCGACCATCCTCCTCTCGACACACTGGTTCTGGCGATGCCGGTTTCGTGGAAGGGAACCTTGCAGCAATACGCCGGGCGTCTTCACCGTGAGCATGCGACGAAGATTGATGTGCGGATCGTCGACTTCGTTGACACGGGGCACCCAGCGTTGCTGCGGATGTGGGACAAGCGCCAGCGCGGATACAAGGCTATGGGATACCGAATCAGGGAATGGCCTGCCATCGATCACATTGTTCGGGTCCGAGGAGTTTAAGATGAACACGCCTGAAACGGAAATGACTCCATTTCACAGAAATTAAATTGCGATGAGCGAATACCAGTACTACGAATTCGTCGCCATCGACGAACCACTGACGCCGAAGCAAATGGCGGAACTGCGTTCGCGCTCGTCCCGCGCCAGCATTACTCCGACCAGCTTCGTCAATGATTACCAGTGGGGCGATCTCAAGGGAGATCCAGTCGACTGGATGCGGCGATACTTTGATGCTCACGTCTATGTCGCTAACTGGTGTACTTGCTTTCTATACCTGCGGGTGCCGAGGGGTGCTTTCGATGCCGAGACCCTCCGGGTCTTTGAAACCGAATCCGTCTTTTCGGTTGACCGGACGAAAACGCATTGGCTGCTCGAATGGGCACTGAACGAAAGTGACAACTACGATCGCTTTGCCGAGGAGGATGGGCGGGGCTGGATGGGCAGGTTGACCCCATTGCGCGACGAGCTGTTGCGTGGCGACATGCGTTCGCTGTATCTCGGCTGGCTGGCCGGGGTGAGCGCTGGGGAAGTTGACGACGGGACCACCGAGCCACCGCCACCGCCTGGGTTATCCCGGCTTAGCGCTGCACAACACTCGCTGGCGGAGTTTCTGGAAGTCGATCAGGATCTGCTATCAGCAGCCGGACTTTCGGACCAGCAAGCTGTAAAGCCCGATAGTAAGAGCGATGCGAAACTGGACGCCTGGATCGCCGAACTTCCAGCTGCAGAGAAAGCAGCGATGCTCAAACTACTCCTGACCGGGCAGGCACAGCAATCCGAGCATAGGCTGAAATTGCGCTACCTAGCCTGGCAGCGCGAACAGCGTCCGATGGGTGAGGCTGAACCGCCGCGCCGTACGGTCGCGGAACTTCAAAAGTTGGCAGCGTCCGCTGCCGAAACGAGAAAAACGAAGGAAGCAGCACAGCGCAAAAAGGCTGAGGCCGAGCGGCAGGCCAAGCGAAAAACCTACCTGCGCACGCTGGCTGCTGATTTCGACCGGTGCTGGCGGAATGCCGATAAGCGAGCCGAACGTGGCATTGCCTCTGCCTACGACGAGGTAAAATGCACCCTCGTCGATCTATGTGATGCCTATGCTCTTTGCGCATCCCGCGCTGACTTCGATCGTAAATTGGTCCAATTCATGGCCCGGCATGGCAAAAGCGGTGCCTTAGTCCGGCGTCTGGTTGATGCGGGGCTTTGGAAGAAGGCGTAGCAATGATAGAAGGCGAGAATGGGAAAGACAGCGAAGTTCACCACGAAATACCTGGATAAGCTGATCGAGGAGGCAACCACCGACGCCTACAACGAATCGGAGCAGGCTGGCGGGTTCTTCGCCATGATCGAGGAAAATCTGGCCCTTCCATTCGTGACCCAGGTGCTTGGGCAGGAAGTGACGGTTGCCAAGCTCGATATCACCCAGCGCGACGAAATCGTCGCCATTTGCTCGCGTGGCAAGGCGACTCAAGCAATTCCAATCCTCGATCTGCCGATGCCCAACCCGCGGCCAGAGGGGGCGGAATGGATTGATGCTTACCGCCGCTGGTACGGGAATTGACATAGGTGGATTATGATGCGCAAGACCAAATCGGCAATTCATGAGGCTGTACACAAGACGGCCAAGGGTCTGCATGCCGCTGGCGTGATGGAGTTGGTCACCCTGCGCGAGTTCGACCGCCTGTGTCTGCCATCGGTCGAACCGTTGTCGACCAGCAAGATCAGGAAAAATCGTCGTATAGCATGATCTATCTACAACTGAATCAGCGCTGCCGATAGTCCACGATTGATACTGAAAGCATGCATGGCGAGAAAAACGTTGCCAGCGATAGGTACCGATAGATCCTGAAGGGTACGCGCGCTGGACCGTCGATAGGTTTCGATAGTAGGCGATAGATACTGAATGCTAATTTTGGGTATCAGATACAAATGACGGTAAATTTGACGGTAGAAATGCCATGCGCAGAAAAAACTACCATGTACAACAATGGGTTATATGCGTCATTGACGATTGAGTGGGAGTAGGGGGCGCTTTTTCGGCTTGATGCACGCGCGCTGCGTCGATCGGATTCATCGAGCCGGTCCTTGTCATGAATGGCGTCACGACGATAACGCGAACTTGCATGTCTCCAACCGTGCAGACGCGATATATCA
>JANYHZ010000242.1 GCA_025362135.1 Betaproteobacteria bacterium
ATCGCGCCCGCCGCACTCGCGAATAACTACCAGGATCTGTGGTGGAATCCCAACGAATCCGGCTGGGGCATCAACGTTTCCCAGCAGGGCGACGTGATGTTTGCGACCTGGTTTATTTATGGCGCAAGCAATCAGCCGACCTGGGTTTTTCTTTCACGGGCGGATCGCTCCGGCGCGGCTGGCAATACGTTTGCGGGTGAACTTTTCCAGGCGGTGGGTACACCTTTCGCCGTGGTGCCATTTGCACCCTTGCGCGAAGGGGACGCAACCAAAGTCGGCACGGCATCACTGGTTTTTTCGGATGCACGCACCGGCAACCTCACCTACACCATCAACGGCGTGCAAGTGGTCAAGCAGATCACGCGGCAGGTGATCGGTTTTTACAATTTGACGGGCACGTATTTCGGTGGCTTGAAACGTGACGGCAGCGGTTGCGTTTCCGCTGCGCTCAATGGCAGCGCTGTCAACCAGGCAATTTATAGCATCACACACAACGCGGCTACCGGTTCACTGACGATAACCGAAGTCGGCGGCACGCTGTGCAATTTTTCCGGAAACACCCAGGTCTTTGGTTCGCTTTTAGAAGGCAGCGGCAACTTCACCTGTGCGGCCGAGAACATCACCGGCACTTGGACAATGCGTGAAGGGCGACCATCGCCCAACGCATTTTCTGCACTGCTGTCGCTACGACCCAACGGGGATTCCTGTACGCTGAACGCAGCAATCGGTGGACTAAAACCCTGACATCCATGGAGTACGCTGCATGACCACATTTAATGGCATCTTGCTGGATAAAACCGAGACAGGCTTTTCGGCGAGAGTATCCGCGATTGAAGAATCGCGTCTTCCGGCCGATGGCGATGTTACCGTTGCGATTGAATACTCCACGATCAATTACAAGGATGGCCTTGCCATCGCCAACAAATCGCCGGTCGTGCGCAAATGGCCGATGGTCGCAGGCATCGACGGCGCGGGTATCGTCGACGTCAGCACCAACGCGCAATGGAAGCCGGGCGACAAAGTGATTCTGAATGGGCACGGCGTGGGCGAATCCCACTGGGGATGCCTCGCACAAAAGGCAAAGCTCAAGGGCGACTGGCTGGTACCGTTGCCCGCAGAATTGAGCACCCTGCAGGCAATGGCCATCGGCACAGCCGGCTACACAGCCATGCTCGCGGTGATCTCGCTTGCAAAGCACGGCGTGACGCCGGGCCAGGGTGAAATTTTGGTCACTGGCGCGTCCGGAGGTGTCGGCAGTATTGCCATCACGCTGCTTGCGGCACGTGGCTACAACATCGTCGCCTCGACCGGGCGGCTCAATGAAACCGAATACCTCAAATCACTGGGCGCAACATCGGTGATGGATCGCAATGAACTCTCCGCGCCGGGCAAACCGTTGCAAAAAGAGCGGTGGGCGGGTGTGGTTGATTCGGTCGGCTCGCATACCCTCGCCAATGCGATTGCCCAGTGCAAGTACAACGCGACCGTCGCCGCCTGCGGTTTGGCCCAGGGCATGGACCTTTCCACCAGCGTTGCCGCGTTCATCCTTCGGGGTGTTACGCTTGCCGGGATCGATAGCGTGTACGCTTCGAAGCCACGACGGCTGGAAGCGTGGAAATGTCTGGTACAGGAACTGGACCGGGCAAAGCTCGATCAGATCACCAGCGTGGTCAAGCTCTCCGAGGCGATTGCCCAGGCACCGGCGATTCTGGCGGGGCAAGTACGTGGCCGCATGGTGGTCGATGTCAATGCCTGAACACGTAAAGTACGGGCACACACCGGCCCCACATGGCGCGGCAGAGCTTGAAGCGCAATAGAATTGTCTAAATTATCCGCCTCTCATTTCCCAATAAATTTTTTCAGGATCCGCCATGACGGCCCCACCCACCGACGACGACTCAAACGATCTAGACTTCACCAAGCTTTTCAGCCCGGAGACAAAAGTTTCTGAACCGGTTGCGACCCCGCAGAAACAAAAAGAATTGTCGGACGAGGCCGTTATTGGCGAATCGAAGCTGGCGAGCAACGGCTACTTTGTGCGCATCAACGACGCGGCACCCAGACGACAACCAAAGCGAAAACCACCGATCGTGATGGTGGTCGAAGACGACGAAGTGACGGCCACACTGCTTGAGCGCATTCTTGCGGCCAACGGTTTTCAAGTCACCAAGGCGGCTAATCGCGACGCCATTCTGACCGGCCTGAAAAATTTCCCGGATCTCATCATTCTCGACGTATTGATGCCTGATGCAAATGGCTTCGATATCCTCAACCGCATCCGGCAGCATGCAGTGTTGAAAGATTTGCCGGTCATGATGCTGACCAGTCTGGGCTCGCTCGATGACATCCTCAAAGGACTCAAGCTGGGTGCCAATGGATACCTCACCAAGCCGGCTAAATCCAAAGCGCTGTTAGATGCAATCAGGAAAGTACTCGGCGATTGAACTCGTTTGCGCGCACTCCAGCGCGTAAACCCGGTTGCATTGCGGCCACGGAGGAACCAATGGGCAGCTACCAGAAATTTTACGACCAGTCGATCACGCAGCCGGACGCATTCTGGGCTAGCCAGGCCGCACGCATCGACTGGGTGAAGCCGTTCAGGAAGGTCTGCGATTTTTCCAAACCACCCTTTGCCAGATGGTTTGTCGGTGGCGAAACAAACATTTGTTATAACGCCATCGACCGTCATCTGGCCACGCGTGCCGACCAGAACGCGCTGGTATGGATTTCTTCTGAAGTCGAGCAAACCAAGAAGTACACCTATCGCGACCTGTTCGACGAAGTGAATCGCTTCGCCGCCGTGTTGAAAACGCTCGGTGTCGGCAAAGGCGACCGTGTGCTGATTTACATGCCGATGATTCCCGAAGCGGTATTCGCAATGCTGGCCACGGTGCGTATCGGCGCGATTCACTCGGTTGTTTTTGGCGGATTCGCGGCCGCCTCTCTGGCAGCACGCATCGACGACGCGCAACCGAAAGTGATGATCACGGCCGATGCAGGTTCGCGCATGGGCAAGATCATTCCACTCAAACCGCTCACCGACGAATCGATCAAACTTTCCCGCTCGCCGCCCAAGTACGTGGTGATCGTCAACCGCGGACTCGATAAAGGCATGAGCACCATCCCCGGTCGCGACATGGACTACAGCGTGCTGCGCAATAAACATCTGGACGATGTGGTGCCCTGTGAATGGGTGGAGTCATCGCATCCGAGCTATATCCTCTACACCAGCGGTACCACCGGCAAACCCAAAGGTGTGCAGCGCGATACCGGCGGCTACGCGGTCGCGCTGGCCGCATCGATGCCTAATATTTTTGCCACGCAACCGGGACAGGTTTATTTCTGTACCTCCGATATTGGCTGGGTCGTCGGCCATTCGTACATCATTTACGCGCCGCTCATCAATGGCAGCACCACCATCATGTACGACGGTTTACCGATTCGGCCGGACGCCGGTGTTTGGTGGAATATCGTCGAGCAGTACAAGGTGTCGGTCATGTTTTCGTCCCCCACCGCGATCCGCGTGCTTAAAAAACACGACCCCGCATACCTGAAGAAGTACGACGTTTCTTCGCTGCGCTATTTGTTCCTCGCTGGCGAGCCACTCGACCAACCGACCTCGGACTGGATCGAGAAGGGTCTCGGTGTAAAAGTCATCGACAACTATTGGCAGACCGAAACCGGCTGGCCAATACTTTCCGCCGAACCGGGCATCGAAGAAACGCCGCGCAAATTGGGCTCGCCAAGCTTTGCATCCTACGGTTACAAGCTGAAGCTTAAGCACGAAGAAACCGGCAGGCAGGTGGGCCCGAACGAAAAGGGCGTGCTGTGCATCGTACCGCCGCTGCCGCCGGGATGCATGAGCACCATCTGGGGTGACGATGCGCGTTTCGTTAAGACCTATTTCACGACGTTCAAGGATGAACAGGTCTACACCACATTCGACTGGGCCACCTGCGACGCCGACGGTTACTATTTCATCATGGGCCGCACCGATGATGTGATCAATGTTGCCGGTCATCGCCTCGGCACACGCGAGATCGAGGAAGCCGTGCAGATGCATTCCAACATCGCCGAAGTCGCCGTAATCGGTGTAGCTGACCAACTCAAAGGCCAGGTGCCGGTCGCATTCGCGGTGGTGAAAGATACCAGCAAGATCGGAACGCCGGCACTTGCGGCTGCTCACGAAAAAGAAGTCATGGCGATGGTCGACAAGGAACTGGGCGCGATTGGCCGCCCGTCACATGTCTACTTCGTCACGCTGCTACCAAAAACGCGGTCGGGGAAGCTGCTCCGCCGGGCGATCCAGGCGCTCTGCGAAGGCCGCGACACAGGAGACCTCACAACGATGGAAGACCCGGCGGCGCTGGAACAACTGAAGGCGGCGATCGCAAAGTAATTTCGGCCTGCACAAAGGAAATTGCATGAAGATCCGCAACCACCGACTCGCGGGCGACACGGGCGAAAGCGTTACTTTCCAAAAGAGCCCCAACCAGTCCTCGCCGATCACACCTATTTATTTGCTGCTGCATTACACGGCCGGCACGACGCTCGACGGTGCGGTGAGCTGGTTCCTGAATCCTGCGGCGCAGGCTTCGTCGCATGTGGTGATCGGGCGCGATGGCGCGATCATACAAATGGTCGCGTTCAACAAGAAAGCGTGGCACGCGGGCGAGAGCGTGTGGGGTAACTTGCACGGGATGAACCAATACGCGATCGGCATCGAACTGGTCAACGCGGGCAAGCTGCGAAAACGTGGCGACGGAAAATGGGAGAATTGGACCAGCAATGTAGTCCCTGACACCGACGTGACAATCGCGACCCACGCACACGAAACCACCGAAGCGGGCTGGCAGGAATACACAGAAGCGCAGATCAAGGCAGCCATTCAGGTGGCATCGTTGCTGCACGCGAACTATCACTTCACCGACGTCCTCGGCCACGAAGATGTCAGCCCCGGCCGCAAGACCGACCCGGGCCCATTGTTTTCAATGAATAGTTTTCGGTCGAGGGTGTTGGGCCGCGCGTAAAGCCGCTCATCACACAATGAGTTCCCATGCCCATCTACACCGCCCCGCACGACCTCTACGCCGCCGGCCGACCCGCAACCGTGATCTGCATCGGTGATTCATGGTTCTGGCATCCCGTCGCGAACCTCACGCCGACCTTGCAGAACCGATTCATGAACGAGGACATCCTGCTCATCGGCGACAGCGGAAAAGAAGCCGCTGATCTGGTCGATCCCGGCCAACGATTTTTCAGCATGTTTCAAACCGCACTCGATGACTATGCCGGCACGCTGACTCACGTATTCATTAGCGCAGGCGGAAACGACTTCGCAGGCTTTGACGATTTCGCATCTATTCTGAAAACGGATTGTTCCGCCGAGAACGCCCCGGCAGGTTGCTACGACACGGTCGCGATGCAGGTGCTTTTCACACAAATATTTACCGACATCGAGGCGCTGGTTCGCGAAGTAAACCACCGCGCACCGAATGCAATGGTGAGATTGCACAATTACGACTACGCGATCCCTGGTGGCCGCCATGTGCTGGGGGCGGGGCAGTGGCTAAAAGTGCCGATGGATTCCCGAAACGTACCGCAACCCAATTCACTCGCGCGCGGCGGATTTCGTCGCGAAGTCATCGCAACCCTGATTGATACCTTCGGCGCATGGCAGCAAAACATCGCGGGAAAATGCACGAACACGACGTTCGTGCGCACCGCAGGCACTGTCGCTGACGATGGCTGGCTGGACGAGCTGCATCCGAAAGCGGCGGGCTTCAGGCGTATTGCAAAATTGCTGGTCTGAAGGACACCGTATTTTTTCCCATGGAGAGATGTAATGGACAGTTTCGAAATTTTCAAATCCAACGCCCTCGCCGGAGGGTACGAGGAAGCCGTGGTGCGCGAGTGGGCACCGGATACGGTGGTCGAAACGCACAGCCACCCGTTCGATGCCGATGCGGTCGTGACGCAAGGCGAGATGTGGCTCACCTGTGAAGGCAGCACGCGCCACCTGAAGCCCGGTGATACCTTCTCGTTGGCGAGCGGGGTTCCGCACGCGGAACGCTATGGCGCGCGGGGTGCCACGTATTGGGTTGCGCGACGGTCGACCTCTGCGAATGCGACATGAAAGTGCAATGCGTTGCCGGTGCCAGCTATTTGGCCCTGATTATTGATCTTTCCATAACTATGTGACAGCGGCTCCCCTCTCCCGGCCTGTCGGCCACCCGCTCCCGCTCGCGGGAGAGGGGCTGGGGGAGAGGGCGTGGTAACAACTGGCATCGGTGTCATGCGGTTAGGTAATTCTCAATAGCATCGCTCAATGGTAGCCTGCATAACACAGCATAGATCGCCATTTGGCGAGCATTTCAGACCAAAAACGCCTGAAGAGCCTCGCCAACGCTGGTGTCAGCGGTAGTACGTGGCGGGGATTTGTTCCTCGCCTACAACACCCCTGCAACCACGTTTACCGTAATCGCGATAATGATCACATTGAAGAAAAACGAGACGACGCTATGCAGCATCACCAGACGTCGAAACGACGAGGAGGTAATCGCCACGTCGGATGTCTGACAGCACATGCTGAGGACGACGGCGAAATACATGAAGTCCAGATAATCCGGTGTCGTGGTGCCGGGGAAGATGAGTTGGCCTTGCTGCAGGTAATAGCTATGCGCGTACTGCTGCGCGAATATTACCGCCACAAATAGCCATGAAAGAAAGACGGTGCTGCTCGCGAGCACGATATCGGCCAATGATTTGTCTTTTGCAGCGTGCAGTTCATGCGATAGCGCCAACACCACAACTGCGGCCACAGCGAGGCTAAAAATCAGCACCGTCCACTTGTTCTCGTCCTGTATTTTGGCGCGCCAGTGCATGGAAGTCAGCGTGGCGCGAAACATCAGCACGAACATCAAAATCAGAAACAATCCTGCCCCGACATTGAACGAAATCAGCATGGCGCGGCTGGCTGCAACCGAAGGTAACAAGATAAAGAAAAGCAAAATAGCAACCGCGGCCGACGTCAGCAGGCGTGGTCTTCGAACGCCGCGCTTGACCGTATGTGAAATTGATGTCATGCGTAAACCTCGTTGATGGGTCGGATACTTGATGGTCTATTGGCGTTAAAACCTTGTTCCCAACGACATCCGCCACATGTCCTCATTGGTGAAATTCACCTTGGGATCGTAGGCGAGCCTGACAAAGAATCGCGGCCAGTCGTAAGTCAACGATGCACCGGTTTTGCGTACCGATTCCCCATCCACCAGGCCGCGTTTGTGCAACACATCAAGTGTGATGCGCTGGCCGTCAGGCAGTGACTTGCGGTACACCGCGTGCATATGGCGCTGGGCAGGGTTTTCACGATCATCGCGTACCCACAGCAGCGAGAATGACTCGCCTTCACCGCGCCAGCCGCCGCTAACCGTCCACGAATCGTTGGGATCGAAATTAAGATTCCAGTTGGGCTTGAGATTGGTGCGGCCAAAACCAGCACCAATAAACCATCGCTCTCCGGTTTCCACGCCAACGCTCCAGTTGAAAAAACCTGCCGAAGCGAACTGAGCTGACGGCGTGATGCGCACCGCGCCGGCACCGAATGTGTTGTTCCAGCCGATGCGGCCTTGATGTTCGTCGCGTTTCGAGGATTGGTAGTAACCGAGCCAGATATCGCCGTATTCACCCGTGTTACGCAGATTGATATCGCTCGCAGTACCGGTTTCGGAAAAATGATAAAGGCCAAGGGTGAGTTTGTTAGCGGGCTTTTCGCTGGCGGCATCTGAGTTCTGCGCCATCGCTGTTGCACAGAAAGTCGTGTATAAAAAGAGGCTTGCAAGCAGCATTGCGCCATTGGGAAATAGCGTGTTGTTCGGTTGTATGTGCATGGCGTGATTGTACGCGCGATGGCCAACACAAAAAATGACCGGAAGGAAGGCTTGACCTAACCCAATGCTGTTATCGAGTGGCCCATATGCGCTTCCGATGCGGTCGTGGCGCAAGGACTGGGCTGGATGCGCGGCCAATCGACTTCGCCCGGCATCGCCAAGTCCTCGATCAGTGTCGCCCGGCAAAAAATAGGCTATGCGCCGCTAAAGGAGTTGCACCGGCAGCTTTGTGCGCCCTTGGCCAATCCCAAACAGCACCCCGACGCCTTCTATGCCGGACGGCGGCTGGTGGCCATCGACGGCAGCAACTTTGAAGTCGCCGACGAGACCGACAATGCGGCCACCTTTGGCTATCCCGGCAGCCGCACCGGCCATGCGGCCTACCCGCAGGCGCAGTGCGCGGTGCTCGTCGAGTGCGCGAGCCACGCCATTCTGGGTGCCAATTTGGGTGCGTACCGGACCGCCGAGTGGACGATTTGCGAGCCCTTGATCGCACAATTG